>JBBQIO010000446.1:0-4156 GCA_038325015.1 Polyangia bacterium | reverse complement strand
GAGAAGCCGAGACCGGTGTAGAATTGCTCAGCTGATTTGATGATCCACTCCGGCTTCCGTCCTTCGAAATACTTGTCGATGTTGGCTGCTTCAACCAGGCCTGTCCACTCCTGGCTCCAGCGATTGTTGATCCAGTGCGCCGGAATCAGCCTGGGGACCGGCTGGTGATAGCGCGTCGCCAGCGTCATGCGCGCCCAGGCGTGCAGCTTGCGGTAGAGCGGCTTGGTCTCGGCGACGAATTGATCGAGGAGCGCCATCATCTCGGCGTCGGTCATGTCGAAGTCGGCGACCTCGAGGGCGAAGTACCCCGAATGCTGCATCTCGCGTGCGACGCCGTTGCGCAGCGCCTGCAGCTTCTGTAGGCCCGGCTTGAGCGGAATGCCGATCTCCTTGGAGGCCTCCCACGCCCGGCGCCGCTCGCTGAGATCGCGCGACGTCTGCAAGATATGATCGATGTCGTTGGCCGAAATCGGTTTGCCATCTAGGCGGTAGGTGTAGCCGTCCTGCACAGCGGCTTGGCGCGACTCGGCCGCTACGCGCTCCGCGGTCAAGGTCGGGTTGGTGCCCGGCCCCTCGGCGGCAGCGAGCAGGATCTTGCCGAGCTCGCGGACGACCAGCGGCGATAGTCCCGTGCTCTTGAGGAGCGCGCGCGCGGTCTCGATGACCTTGCCATCGCCGGCAAAGGCGGCAAATGCGGTGTTCGCCCCGGTGCGCTCGCCTTCGTGCGCGTCGGTGACGTCGGTCGAGGCGCGCCAGGCGGCCTCTTGCGCGGCGCGCGAAAGTCCGACGTAGAGCGAGTTGTAGGTGGCCAAAAAGTGCTCGGCCAGCTCGCGCGCTTGCGCAACGGCGGGGGTGGGACGGAACGCGTGGGCGCGGTGCGAAAGAGCCGCGCTGCCGACCAGAGCGAGGGCGACAGCCAGAGGACGTGGATTCATCCCGGCGTTCTATTCTGATCCGGCGACGCCCGTCTACCACTGAGGAGAACGAGCCCGACCGCACACAGCGTCAGGCCGACAGCAATCGCCCACGGCGTCTGGCTGAGCTGTTCCAGGCGCGGCCAGCGCGTCGCTGCGGCGACCGCTCCGTTGTTGCAGGCGTGGACGAACATCGTGACCAACAGCGAGCCCGAGGCCAGCGCCGCCCAGCCCAGCACCAGTCCGAGACAGGCCGCGGGCAGCGCGTGAAACAGGTTCAGGTGTGCGGCACCGAACGCCAGTGCGCTGCCGATGATGGCCAGCGTGCGCGACCCGCTGTTGCCCAGACCACGTAAAATCACGCCGCGAAAGCACACCTCTTCGCACAGCGCCGGCAAAAGCGAGATGGCCAGCGCCAGACCGAGCGTCATGTGCCCGAGGTAGCCGCGCAGCTGCGCGTCATAGGCCCGCGCGCCGGCAAAGAAATGCATTTCGACGTCGCCGATCACGGTGCCGATGGACCACGCGCCGAGCCCGAGGGCAAGCGCGCCGAGCGCGGCCCGCCGCGTGGGCAACCGTAGCAGCAGCGACGCGGGCAGCGAGCAACGCGTGACCACCAGCCAGACCAGCGCCGGCAGCAGCATCAGGCCGACCTGCTGCACGACCAGGTTGCTAACGATCCCGCCGCTGCCACTGCCGCTGAGCGCCGCGCTGCCGTAGTAAAAAACCACCAACAGCACGGCGACGAAGGCGACCGCCTGGCCCGGTGTGGGAGTGGTGGCTGCGCCGCGCGCGCCCGAAAAGACGTCGCGCCACGGCCGCTCGCCCGATAGCAGGACCTGCTCGGTGGAAAAAATGCGGCCGGCAAATCCCAAGAGCAAGACCGAGTAGGCGCAGTTGGCCGCGACGACGGTGAAGGCCTGGCCGAGCGTGGCGTGGCCGGTCAACAGTGCGGCGCACAAAAGCGCGACGTTGGAAAACGGAATCAGCGCCGTCGCAGCGCTCAGCTGCACGAACGGCATCAACGTCACGGCCACGGTCGGCACCAGCACCAGCAGCATGACTGGGGTGAGCACCGCCTGCGCCTCGCGAAACGAGCGCGCAAAAATCGACAGGCCGAGCAGGAGCGCCCCCAAGAGGAGCGCGGTCGGGATCATCACCGCGAAGATGGCCAGCGCCACACGCAGGTCGAGGTGAAAGCCGAGATCGCGATCGAGCGCGACGAGCTGGCGCGACAGCGCAAAGCCCATCGCCGCCAGGTTGGCGCCACCGGCGATCAGCCCCATGGCCACCACGGTCAGATATTTTCCGGCGACGATTTCGAGCGGATGGATCGGCGCGCAGAGCAGCGTCTGCAGCGTGCCGCGCTCCTTTTCGCCGGCGGTCGAATCGACGGCCGGCAGCGCCGCGGCCATGAACATGACGAGCACCAACACCATCGGAATGGCGTGGCCGGCGATGTCCGCAGCGCGCCGCTGGTTCGACGATAGGTCGTGGTTTTCGGCGTGCAGTGGCTTGTGAAACCACACCGGCAGACCGTGGCGCGCGACGCGAGAGATCGCCTCCTCTTTGGTCCAGCCATCGAGCGTCTCACGGGTGCGCGTGTGCGCCGCACTGGAGCGCGAGCTTACCGAGTCGAAGTACAGCGTCAGGTCGAGGCCTTCGTCGCGCAAGAAGCGCTCGTGCCCATCGGCAGGCAGCGAGAGGACGACGTCGACTTTGCCGCTAATCACCAGCCGCTCGGCCTCGACCACGGCCGCGGCCGGCGCCGCCGAACGATGCTCGATGATCTCGACATGCAGCTCGTTGCGCAGGCGCGTTTCGGCGGCGGTTGGCAACTCGCCCCAGATCGCTACCTTGGGCACCAGCGTGTGATTCTCGGCCTGCTGCGCGGCGCCGATTCCGCCCAGCGCCAGGAACAGCAACGGATGCAAAAAGATCGGCAGGACGAACAGCGCGAACAGCATGCGACGGTCGCGCAGCGTCTCGGTCACCTCTTTACGGAACAGAACCCAGACGACGGCCAGCCTCACGCGCGCACCGACCCGAGGGCGTCTTGCGCGTCAATTCGCTGGAGAAACGCTTCGGCGAGATTCGCCTGGCCGTTGCGCGCGCACACCTCGGCGACGGTCCCGCTCTCGACCAGCCGGCCCTGGTGAATGAGCAGCACGCGGTCGCACAAAATTTCGGCGTCGCTGAGCGCGTGCGTCGAAAACAGGATTGCTTTGCCGGCCGTTCGCGCGCGCCGGATCGCATCGAGCAAGAAGCGGCCGGTCACCAGGTCGAGCGCGCTCGACGGCTCGTCGAGGACCAGCGCCGGCGGATCGTGCAAGAACGCGCGCGCGATGTTGGTCTTCTGCTTTTGACCGGCCGACAAGAGTCCGCAGCGACGGTCGGCAAAGTCCTCCATGCGCAGCTCAGCAACGAGCTGTGCGACGCGCGCGGCGATCAATGGCTCGGCCATACGATGCAGCCGACCGAAAAAATGGAGCATCTCGCGCGGCGTCAACCGCTGATAAAGCGCCGTATCGCCCGACGCAAAGCCGAGCCGGCGCTTGCCCTCGAAGGGGTCGAGCTGCACATCGACGCCGTCGATAAACGCGGCCCCCGAGCTCGGCGTCAAGATGCCGGCCAGCATGCGTAGGAGCGTGGTCTTGCCAGCGCCATTGGGGCCAAGCAGGCCGACGACCTCCCCGGCCGCAACCGAAAAGCTGACCCGGTCGGCGGCGACGACCTCGCGATAGCGCTTGGTCAGCTCGACGGTTTCGATGACCGGTCGGCTCACGTAGTTCCCCGTTGAACAATTTCCCAGAGCACGTCGCAGTTGTGTCGAGCACGAGCGCGCCCGCCAGCGAGGCGAGGGAGCATACGCTCGGGTATGTGACCGAACCGAGTGCGGACGTAAGCCGCGCTCAACGCAACTGCGGCGCGCTCTGTTGCCATTCGGGGCGTTCTACCACGGGCAATTGCAGTGATCGCTCGCGCTCGAGGTCGAGGTTGCCGACGTGCAGGCTGAGCGGCGACTGCACCCACTTGTAGATCGACGCCGCGAACAGCCGCACGAAGCGGCTTGACCACACACGCAGCCGTTCGGGCGGCTCGTCGGGAAACATCAGCCCAAGCGCCTCGGTCACTTCGTCGGGCGCCATCTTCTCGCCGGCGTAGAGCTGTAAACACGCGTCGAGCACGGGGAACGGCATGAGGTCGCGCTCGTCTTCCATGTCATCGGCCAGCTCGGCCGA
>JBBQIO010000445.1:0-4158 GCA_038325015.1 Polyangia bacterium | reverse complement strand
GCCGGTTTGGCTGGTCATGCAGTGAATGGTGCAGCTGTCCACCGAGTCGCCGTTGCCGCCGAGAGTGACCACCGACGTGCCCGCTCCTGGTGAAGTGAGCGAGACCGTCGAGCCGCTGCACACGAGCGCTTGCGTGCCGTTCAGCACGAGCGTGGCGCTGAGCATGATGCTGATCGCGGGGGGCAGGGTGATGGTGCCCGTCGACTGCGTCAGGGCATAGGGGAGCGACCGGTAGGCACAAACGCCGTTCGAGCCGCCGTGAAACCCATCGTCGGTGCCGCTGACCGGATCCACATAGTGGATCGCGCTCGGCGCGCTGGCGCAGGGGCCGCCGAGATCATGGCCTGGGGATGGAGCACCGTCGGCCGGGGCGCCACCGTCGACGCAGGTGCCTCCCGAGAGCGTCAAGTTCCGGTGGTCGATGCGCGAGCCGGTGACCGAAACCGTCACGCTGCCGCTGCCCAAAGGCAGGCTGTTGTCGTTGGCCGCGACGGTGACCGTGATGCTGGTCGCGCCGCTCGGCGGCAGGACGACGATCTGATGTTTGCCGGCAAAGAACGTCGAGCCAGCCAGGTCCATGGCCGGCGCGTTTTGGGCCACACCCTTGACGACGACGCTGGTGGTGACCGACAGATCCGAGATGATCCGCGTCGACAAACAGCCGGGCTCGACGGTGACTTCCAGCGCGTAGCCGCTGTTGGCGGCGCAACCGGTCAGGGTCAGAGCTGCCAAGGCCATCGGGAGCACCCGCAGCGATCTCATTTACCACCGCCGGTCAGGTCGACGAGGTCACAGCCGGGCGCGGTGCAGCTGGCGCGCGCTTTGCCGCGAAAATCGGTGCCGCCGGTGGTCAGGACGACGCTCGTGATGATCGCCGCGACGACGACCGCGGCGCCGACACCGACCACCGGCCACAGCCACGGGCGTCGTGGCGATTCCTGGCCGCGCGCGGCGGTCAGCCAGGGCGAGGTCAGGTCGACTAGTAGCCGTTGGCCACTGATCACGACCACCTGCACCGTGCCCGGCGCGCCCGCGCCCGCGGATGGTGCGGCCCGGAGGGTGTGCTCTCCGGCGGTCACATAGGGATCGTCCAGCGGCGCGGTCCCGAGCGGGATGTCGTCGAGCGTGATGGCGCTACCGGGCGCGGCCGTGACCGCGATGCGCCCGACGTGAGAGGCCATCGCCGCGAGCTCGCGCTCGAGCCCGACGCGCTCGGGTGCGTCGGGAAGCGCAATCAAGTAGCGGCGGTAATATTCGGTGGCCCGCCCCGGATCGTTGAGGTTGCGGTAGCACAGACCGATGTTGAACAGCAGATCGAGCCGCCGCGACAGCCGATACGATTCGAGGAACTCGCTCACCGCCGGCCGGTAACGGTGCGCTGCAAAGGCCGCAGAGCCGGTGTCAAAGTGCTGCTTGGCCAAGGCGATCTCTGCCGTGGTGGCGGCGCGGGCGGCGGTCGAGCCGAGCCCGCACAGGATCGCGAGCGCGAGCGCAGTGGCGCGAAACATGCGCCCTCTTAACATGACCTCGCGCCTAGGAGGCGGGTACCAGCGTCTTTCCGTCGAGCCCCGGCGCCACTGGACGGCCGAGCAGCTCCAAGATCGTCGGAAACGCGTCGACCGAGCGTATCGGCCGCTCGATTGCTTTGTAGTTCATCGCGAAGGGCACGATCATGTGCTCGCGGTGCAGCGTCCCGTGGCACGAGCGATGGTTGACCCGCTCGTGGGTGCGCAGGTCGTAGCCGCGCGTGGCCGAGACCAAAAAATCGCCGGCGCGCCGAGAATCGAAGACCTGCGCCACCTGCAGCGGCGCATCCGGATAGTCGGTATCGAAGGTCAGTGCGAGCAGCTCGCTGCGGCTCATGTCGACGGGCAGCGGCCCATAGCCGAACGGGTCCGAGCCCACGACCTTGTAGTGCACACGGTCGCCGGCGAGCCGCACCTCGGCCTGACCGCGTCGGGAGCGCACCACGACCGTGCCCTCGGCGTCCGGCCGATAGATGACAATGTCCACGGCTGGCTGGGCCAACAGATCGTCGACCAGTCCGGGGTCGCGGGCCAGATGCTCGGTGACCGGCGGGCGCGCCGTCCAGCGGTCAGGCCCCTTGATGTAGATGTGGCCCATGCCGTTGCCGGCCACCATGACCGCGGCGTCCGAGCGCCACCAGCGACGGATCTGCTTGGGAAAATAGAGCGTTCGGTGGCCGCGCTTCTCGATGAATTCTTCGAGGCTGAAGTGCTCGTGCACCTCGGTGTGGCCATGGTCGGCGCCCATCATCAGCAGCGAATCTTCGAGCTGCCCGGTGGCGCGCAGGCGATCGCCGAAACGACCGATGACGCGATCGAAGTCGTGATAGGCGGCGCGGACGCGATCGGAGAACGGGCCGTGGTGATGCGAGTATTCGTCGATCGAATAGGTCGTATGAAAGGTGAATTTTTCATTGCGGCGACTCGCGGCACGCAACAAGAACTGCTCGCCCGCCTTGTCGACGTGATCCCAGTCGCCGGTGCGGAAGAACTTGAGCGCCGCCGGCATGCGTCGGAAATAGGCCGCGTTGCGGCGAAAACCGGTGCCGCGCGAAATGCCCGAGAAGATGTTCGACGATGGCCGCACCAGCTCGAACAGAGTCTTGGCCTCTTTGGACAGATCGCGATCCATGAGGTAGCTGCCGAGGCCGTGGTAGTTGCGAAAGCGCATCAGCGACACCGGCCATTTTTGATAATGGTCGCGGTCGAACCAGCGGTACCCCGGGATGTTGGCGCGACCGGGGAACAGGCCCGTCAGGTAGGGCACGTAGGCGACGCCGGTCACCGACGGGAAAACCGTGGTCGCCGGGCGAAAGCAGCCGGGCTCGACCAGATAACGCGAGACGTTGGGCAGATCGCCGCGTTCCAAGAATTCACGGAACAGGTCGACGCGGGCGCCGTCGAGCAAAAAGAAAAAAGCACGGCGAAACGGAGCGTCGGGTAGGAGGGCGGGGCGCTGCAGCATGGCGGGCGTCTTATCCCGCCCCGTCGGAGAACGCAATGTCAGCGACGGAGGATGCATGGCCCGACCTGTCGCGAAGGGCGTTCGGCTACAGCACGTCGAAGGTGTAGTGCGTGGCGTCGTAGGCGTCCTTGGCGATGGCCTTCAAAAGCTCGTCGTCGTTGTCGTCGAACATGCGGATGTTGTGCTTGATGTTGTGCGACGCACGGCCGCAAAAAGCGCGGCACATCAGCGCCTCGCGCTCGGCGTCGGGCCCGCGCTTTTCCAGCGCCGCCGTCGCGCGCGAGATGCACGCGATCATGCCGTACAGATCGATGAACACGTCGGCGATGCGCTTTTGCACGAACTGCATCTCAGAGATGTTCTTGCCGTGCTTGCGCAGACATTTCTCGACAGCCTTGGCCAATTCGGGGACCCAGTCCTCGAACAGCACCGCCTCTTTTTTGAGCATCACGTGGACGCGCGACAGCGTTTCGCCGCCGTAATATTGCGTCTTGAATTTGTCGACGACGAAGTCGATGGCCAGTCCGTACCCTCTGAGCGGATAGCGGATTGCCTCGGCGAGCTGTGCCAGCCTGTCGCCCGGGCCCTGCATGCCGGTGAGCGCGACGTAGCAGCGCAGGATCTCGTTGGTGCCTTCGAAAATCAGGTTGATGCGCGCATCGCGCAAGAGCCGCTCGTAGGGATACTCCTTCATATAGCCGACGCCGGCGGCGATCTGCAGCGCCTCGTTGACCACGCGCCACAGCATCTCGGAGCCGTAGATTTTGCACGCCGCGCTCTCGACCGAGTAGTCGGCAATGCCGCGATCGATGAGCCCGGTGGTCAGATAGACCATCGACTCGGCGGCCCAGCACTCGAGCATCATGCGGGCGACCTTGTCTTTGATCATGCCGAATTCCGCGATGGTGCGGCCGAACTGCCGGCGCGACTGCGCGTGGCCGAGGGCCAGCTGAATGACCTGTTTAGCCGAGCCGACGGCGCCGGCGGCCAGTCCGAGCCGACCGTTGTTCAGGATTCCCATCGCGACTTTGAAACCGCCGCCGACCTGGCCGAGCACGTTTTCGGCCGGGACGCGCACGTCGTCGAAGTAGATAGCCGTCGTCGACGAGCCTTTGATGCCGAGCTTGTGCTCCTCGTGACCCGACCGAACGCCGGCGCCGCGCTCGA
>JBBQIO010000444.1:0-4172 GCA_038325015.1 Polyangia bacterium | reverse complement strand
GAGCGGCGTGCGCAGCTCGGGGGCGGCATCGGCGGTGAAGCGACGCATTCCACCGACGGAGCGATCGAGTCGTTCGAGCATGGCATTGACCGCCCGCACCAGCCCGGCGACTTCGTCGGCGGCGCCCGGCCGCTCGAGGATGCGCTCATGCAGGCTCTCGGCCGAGATCCGCGCGGTGGTCGCCACCGCGTCGGCCAGCGGCGCCAAGCCGCGACGCGCGATCAGGACCGCACCACCGACCGCGACTGCGACGCCCACCGGAAGCGCCGCCAGGAGCGCGATTAAAAAATGCTCGCCGGTGTGATCGGGAGGCTCCATAGCGGCCACTTGGGGGGACTCCTTGGCCTCTTCGGCTTCGACGATCGCGTACACGGTGAGCGCGAACGCGGCCAACACCGCGACCACGACGATCGCATAAAACCGGGCCATTCGGCCCTGCAGGCTGCTCGGACGCCACCAGCTCACGCGCGCTCGCTCTCGAAGCGATAGCCGACGCCGCGTATGGTCGTGATGTGGGAGCGTTCACCGGGGCGATCGATGCGTTGCCGCAGGTGGCCGACATGCACGTCGACGATGTTGGTGCCGGGCTCGAAGCCGTAGCCGAAGACGCTCTTCAAAACCATCGCGCGGGTCACGACACGGCCGGCGTGGCGGAGGAAAAACTCGAGCAGCGCGAACTGCTTTTCCGAGAGCGTCACGGGCTGACCGTCGAGCGACGCCAGATGGCGCTCGACATCGAGCTCGACGTCGAGCACGTGCAAGATCGCTTCGTGCGGCACGCTCCGTCGGCTGTGCGCTTCGAGACGTGCGCACAGCTCGGCGAAGGCGAACGGCTTGGTCAGGTAGTCGTCGGCCCCGGCGCGCAGCCCGACGACGCGATCCGGCACGGCATCGCGCGCGGTCAACAGCAGCACCGGCGTCGTCACGCCCGCCGCGCGAGCCTGCTGCAGGATCGAAAGTCCGTCGATCCCGGGAAGCTGCAGGTCGAGCACGACGGCATCGAACGGTCGCTCCTTTTGCCGCGTGATCAGCGCCAGGCCCGCTGGGCCGTCGGTTGCCAGCTCGACCGTGTGGCCCTCCTCGACGAGGCCGCGCTGTAAAAGGCGCACCAGCGACGCGTCGTCCTCGACGACTAGGAGGTGCATCGCCGTCAGCTCTCGATCTTTTGCCGGTTGGCCACGGGCATCAATAGTAGATGAACCGCGGGCACCACGAACAGGGTTCCGAGGGTCGACAGGACGAGCCCGCCGATGACCGCGACGGCCAGCGGACGGTGCATTTCGGCCCCAGCACCCAGGCCGAACGCGAGTGGCAAGAGGCCGAACACCGTGCACAAAGTGGTCATCAAGATGGGCCGCACTCGGATGCGCGCGGCGTGCACCAACAGTGCACGGGCATCGCCGCCCGCTTCGTCGAGCCCCTGGGCTTGGCCGACCTCGTCGACGAGGAGAATGCCGTTTTTGACCACCAGGCCGACCAGCAAGATCGCGCCCAGCATCGAAGAGATGTTCAGTGCCACGCCGGTCACCGCGAGCGCCATGAGTCCGCCGGCGAGGGCCAGCGGCAGCGCTGCCAGGATGGACGCGGCTTTGCGGAAGCTGCGGAACTGAAAAACCAGCACCAGAAGGACCAACGCGAGCGCGGCAGCGACGGCGGCGCCGAGCGCGATGAATGACTCTTTTTGGGCCCGGCGCTGACCGCCGATCTCCACACGATAGCCACGAGGCAGCGCTAGCGTGGCCAGCCGTTTTTCGATTGCGCTCATCGCGCGACCGAGATTTCCGTGCTCTAGGCGCGCCGTCACGGCCACCATCAGCTGCAGGTTTTCGCGTTCGATTTCCGACGGGGCGCAGCCGTCGTCGACGTGCGCGACCGCGGCCAACGGGACGAAGGTACCGCTCGGCGCACGCAGCCGCAGTCGCCCCAGCGCTCGCTCGTCCATGCGCTCGGCATCGGGCCAGCGCACACGCACCGGGATGAGGCGGTCCTCGGCCGGCAGCGGCGTCGCTTCGGCGCCGAGCAGCGCCGCGCTGACCTCCTGGGCGATCCCCTGAGCGCTCAGGCCGATGCGGCCGGCGGCGAGCGCGTCGACACGGATCACGCGCTCGGGCGAGCAGGCCACCTGGCCGTCGTAGAGATCGACCAGCCCTGGCACCGCGCCGATCGCTGCGGCTACCCGCGCCGCCTGTCGACGAAGCTCACTTTGGCTCTCGCCGAACAGTTTGAGCTCGACCGGCTCGGGGCTGCCCTCGAGATCACCGAGCATGTCGGACAAGAGCTGCGCCAGCTCGATGCGCATGCCGGGCACGCGCGCGGCGATCCGCTGGCGCTGATCTGCCATCAGATCGTCCATTGGGCGGTGGTGCGGCTTGAGGCGCACCAGGATGTCGCCGCGGCTCGATTCGGTGGCCCGTGGCGGGCCGAGCTCAGCGCCGAGCCGCCGCGTGAAGGTCTGCACGTCGGGGTCGTCACGCAGGACTTCGTCGATGCGCGCGGCCAGTGCGTCGGTCTCGGCGAGCGAGGTTCCGATCGGCGCAAAATAGTCGATCACATAGGCGCCCTCGTCGAGCTCCGGCAAAAAATCCGATGCGACCAGCGTGACGCACGCTCCGCCGATGACCGCTGCGAGGACCCCGCCGAGGACGACGCGACCCGGATGGCGTAGGGCGCGCTCGAGCCAGTGCGCGTAGCGATCGGTAAATCGGCTTGGTCTTTCGGACGACTTCTGAGCCGGCAGCTGGCTCGAAACCAAGGGAACGACGAACAGTGCGAGCACCAGCGACGCCGTCACCGCCGCGGTCAGCGCCAGCGACAGCGCGGCGAAAAACGTCCCGACGACCCCGGACAGAAACGCCAGCGGCAAGAACACAACGACCGTGGTGATCGTCGACGACAGGACCGGACCGGCGAGCCGCGAGACGCCGTGCGCGGCGGCGATCATGGAGCTGTGCTGGGCGCGCTCGCGATGGATCGCTTCGACGACCACCACCGCATCGTCGACGACCAGTCCCACGGCGATCGCCATCCCGCCGAGCGACATCAGGTTGAGCGAGCCGGAGAAAATGCGCAGCGCGGCGCACGCTACCAAGAGCGAAGCCGGAATGGTCAAGGTCGCCAGCAGGGTCGAGCGGCCGTCGGACAAGAACAGAAACAGAATCACGCCGGAGAGGAGCGCCCCAAGGATGATGGCGTCGCGCACGGCGGAGGTCGCCTCTGCGATGAGGCTGGCTTGCTGGTAGACGGTCGTCAGCGTGATGCCGGGTGGCAGCGCCGGGCGGAGTCGGGCGAGCTCGGCAGAGATGGCCGCATCGAGCGTGATCACGTCGCCGCCGATGCGACGCGCCACGTTGATGACCACCGCGGGACCGAGCGGCGACGTCACCAGCTGGCGCGGATCGCTCTGGCCCGGCAGCACATGTGCCACGTCGCCGAGGCGGACCGGCGCTTGGTCGGTGCCGCCGATGACCAGACGCGCCAGGCTTTCGGGATCGATCGCATCGGTGCGCACCACGACTGCATAGCGACGATAGGCTCGGTCGAGCCGGCCGACGGTGGCCATTTGATTGGCGGCGGTCAAGCGGCGCGCGATCTCGTCGACCGTCAGGCCAGCCGCCTCGGCACGGGACGGATCGACCTCGACCTCGACCTCGCGCGCAAACCCCGCGGTGACCGTAACCGCGCCGACCCCGGTCACGCGCGACAGCGCCGGCCGCACTCGATGGAGCGCGACGTCGCGCAGCTCCACCGGCGGAACGTGACCGTCGACGTTGATGGTCAGAATGGGAAAGGACGTCGGCGTCACGCGCTCGGCAACGACCTCGGTCTCGGACGGCAGCTCGGAGCGGAGCGCGGCGATTCGCCCTTCGACCAGCTGCAGCGCGCGCGTCATGTCGCTCTCGGCGTCGAATAGGACGGCGATCTCGACGGCGCCACGGATGGTTTTGGAGCGCACCCGTCGCACGCCGACTATCGGCATGAGCGCCTCTTCGAGCGGCCGAGTGACATTGCGCAGCACCATCTCGGACGTGGCGTCGGGCAGCGTCGCGACCACGGCGATGCGGGGAAAGGAGAGCTCGGGATAGAGCCCGCTCGGCAGCGCGCGATACGCGAGTCCTCCCGCACCGACGAGCAGGGCCACGCACAGCGCCACGCCACGACCGTTGGCCAGGACC
>JBBQIO010000443.1:0-4173 GCA_038325015.1 Polyangia bacterium | reverse complement strand
GGTCATGGCCGACGGTGCGTATGAGCGCGTCGGCGGTGACGAGCGGCTGATGTCGACTGCGCGCATCGTCAGCGCGACCAACAAGCCGGTGCGTCCAGGCGAGCCCGGCTGCGTGCTGCGCGAGGACCTCTACTACCGCATGGCGGTGATCGAGATCTGCGTGCCGCCCTTGCGCGAGCGGCGCAGCGACGTGCCGCTCTTGGTGGCCCATGCGCTGGGCGACACAACTGCGCGCGCCGTTTCCGAAGAGGCCATGGCGCTCCTGTCCGCATATCGTTGGCCGGGCAATGTCCGCGAGCTCTATCACGTCATCCAGCGCGCTGCGGTGCTCTCCGGAGGGGAGATCATCGACGTGCCGCATCTGCCTGTGACGCTGCAAGAAACTCGAACCGAGGCTTTGCCCCTGAACACACAACAGCCCAACAGCCCGGCTCCGACGGAGCCCGAGATTCTGAGCATGAAGGAAGCGGTGGCCCGCCTCGAACGGCGCATGATCGTGCACGCCCTGGCGCGCGCCGGCGGCAATCGCTCCGAGGCCGCTCGTCAGCTCGGCATCGGCCGTCCGCTGCTCTACGCCAAGATGCAGGAATACGGCGTCGGCGAGCGCAACAGCGACGGCACGTAAGGGCACATGATCCGTCGCGCTCACGCGGTGACTGCACGGTTGACGCTGCTCACGCTCGGCGTGCTCGGCGGGGCGGCGCCTGCCGGGGCGCGCGTTCTGACGCTCACCGACGCCGTGCAAAATGCGATCGATCATCAGCCGCAGATTCGCCTGGTGCACGCCAACACCGACGCCGCCAAGGCCCGCGCCAACGAAGCGCGCGCGCCGATTTTGCCGCAGCTCGTCGGCACCGCGACCTATCTTCGCGAGACGGCGAACTATGCGCCGCGCCCCGGCGCCATCCCGACGACCGTATGCGCCGCTGGCAGCACGACATGCACCTCGACGATGAGCAGCGGGGTGTCCTATTCGGACACCAACTACAACTATTTCAACTTCGGTCTGACGCTGTCGCAGTACGTGTGGGATTTCGGGCTGACCACCAATCGATGGAAGGCCAGTAAAGAGATCGCCGTGTCGACCGCCGATACCGAGGCGTACGTAAGAATCCAGATCCTGCTCAACGTGCGGGTCGCCTATTTTGCGGCGCGCGCCGACGCCGAGCTTCTCGGGGTGGCCCAAGAGACCCTGAACAATCAGTCGAGCCACCTAAAGCAGATCGACGCACAGGTGCAGGTCGGCACACGACCTCAAATCGATTACATCCAGGCCAAGGCGAGCGTGGCCAATGCGCGCTATCAGCTGATCAGCAGCCAAAACGTGTTGGCCAACGCCAAGGTCGCGCTCAATCAGGCGATGGGCATCGAGGGGCCAGTCGACTACGACCTCGATCTTGACACCGTCGCCCAGGTGGCCGGCGAGGACGGCGAGCTCGACCCGCTGGTCGATGAGGCGGCGCACAACCGCCAGGATCTACGCTCGCTCGAAGATCAGATTGCCGCGCAGCGGCTGACGCTGTCGTCGGCCAAGGGTGCGTACGGTCCGAGCCTGTCGGTCAATGCATCGTTGACCGACGCGGGCATCGACATCAGCAAGCTGGCGTGGAATTGGGCGGTCGGTGCGACGGCGCAGTGGTCGCTTTTTTCCGGCCTCTTGACCTACTCGCAGGTGCAGGAGCAGAGGGCCAACTTGGTAGCGATTCAGGCGCAGCGCGACGCGCTCCATCAGCAGGTGTACGCCGATGTCGAGCAGGCGCGCCTGAGTGTGCTCGGCGCCAAGTCGTCGATCCAAGCGGCAGATGAAGCGCTCGACAACTCCAAAGAGCAGCTGCGCCTGGCCGAGCAGCGCTATGCGCAGGGGCTGGGCAACATCGTCGAGCTCAGTGATGCGCAGCTGCAGCTGACCTCGACCGCGGCGCAAAAAACGCAGGCCGTGTTCAACCTGGCGCTGGCCCGTGCGCAGCTGCTGCGCGCGTTGGGGCGTGTCGCCTGACGCTGTGGTAGGGACGGCACGGCCGTCATGAGTGACCAGCGCGGTATGGTGGCGGGTGTGCAGAAGCGCCTGCGTTAGAGTGAGTGCATGACGAACCCCACGACCAATCGATGACAACCACAGACCAGCTCGGCGGCCGCTTTACGTTCCCCGGCACGTCCCTGACGGTGCACCGCATGGGCTACGGTGCGATGCAGCTCGCCGGCCCCCACGTCTGGGGACCACCGCGCGACCGCAAAGCGGCTGCTGCGGTGCTGCAGGAAGCCATCGCGACAGGCATCGACCACTTCGATACCAGCGACTTCTACGGCCCGCATGTCACGAACCAGCTCATTCACTCCACGCTGCATCCGTATCCAAAAAACCTCGTGATCGTGACGAAGGTAGGTGGGCGTCGCGGCGCGGATAAATCGTGGCTGCCCGCGCTCTCGCCGGCCGAGATTCGTTCCGCCGTCGAGGACAACTTGCGCAACCTGGGCCTCGGCGCGATCGACATCGTGAACTTGCGCATGATGGGCATGGAGCCCGAGGAGGGCCCGCTCGACAAGGAGCTCGCAGTCCTCATCGATCTGCAGCGCGAGGGCCTGGTTCGCCACATCGGCCTGAGCAACGTGACGGCACGTCAGGTCGAGCGGGCACGCGCCCGCACCGAGATCGTGTGCGTGCAGAACCACTACAACCTGGCACATCGAAGCGACGATGCGCTCATCGACGCGCTGGCGAAGCAGGGCATCGCGTACGTGCCGTTCTTCCCGCTCGGCGGCTTCACGCCGCTCCAGTCCTCGACGCTGTCGGACGTCGCGAATCAGCTGGGCGTGAAGCCAATGCAGGTCGCGCTCGCGTGGCTGCTGCACCGCGCGCCCAATATCCTACTCATCCCCGGCACGTCGTCGGTCGCGCACCTGCGCCAGAACGTCGCGGCGGCGCCGCTCGTGTTGCCGGCCAAGAGCATGGCCGCGCTCAACGGAATGGCGCGCTAGTGTGCTTGTCCGGCTACGTCATCTTGCGGCCGCGCACACGGTCCCGCACCCGTTCCCACACCTGCCCAGCGTCCAGAAGGGTCATGGTGACGAGACCGAAGCGCACCGTCTCCCCAGCTACGATCGCCATGCTCTCCATCGCTTTGACACGCTTGGGCCCCACGTAGGTGCCATTTTGCGAATTGGCGTCGAACACCGTCAGGCTGCCGCCGTTCGCGACGAAATAGGCGTGTAGCTTGGAAATCGTCACGTCGGGAATGCACACGTCGTTGGTGGGCACGCGGCCAACCGTGATGCGGTCGGAATTTTCGGCCTGCGTTTTGAACAGCGCGTACACATACACCGGCTCGCTGGTCACCCCGCCGATCACGAGATTCTCGCGCACCGACGGCATTTCGACCGTCGTTTCGGGGCCGTGCGGCAGGTGAAATGCGCCGGCGCTGACCAGGAAAAAGTGCGGAGAGGCGGCAACAAACTCGCTGCGCTGGCTCTTTTGCGCACGGCGAACGTAGTCAATCGAGTCAGCCATCAGAGGTCCGCCTTGATTATGGGCAGAAATGTGCCGCTCACAAGAGCAGGGACGACGGTTGGCAGTGCTCGGCGACCGCAAGATCGAGCTCGAAGCGCGCACCTGCGTCAGACGTCGCGACCAGCCGCAAGTCGCCGCCGAGCGCGCGCGCGACCTCCCGCGCCAGCGGCAAGCCGAGGCCGAACCCTTCGGCCCCACTGCGCGCGGAGGCGCCGCGATAAAAACGCTCGAAAATCTGCTCTTCATCGCCGTGCGCAATACCAGGACCGCTGTCTTGCACCGCGATGGTCCAGCGACTGGGTGCAAGATGGCGGACCGAAACTGTGACCGTGCCGTGCTCCGGCGTCATCTTGACCGCGTTGTCGATGAGGTTTGCCACGACACGTCCGACCCAAAGCGCGTCGGCGCGCACGGGCATTTTGGTCGTCGCGGCGCTGCCTCGCAGGGTCACGCCACGCTGCGCGGCGACGGCCTGATACGGCTCGACCGTCTGGTTGACCAACGCGACGAGATCGAGGTCGACGAGCGTGAGCGGCAGCGCGCTCGCGTCGGAGCGGGCCAGCGTCAACAGCGCTTCGACCAGGCGCGAAAGCCCGCCGACCTGTTCCAGCGCGCCCTCGACGGCGAGCCGCAGCTCCTCGGGCGATCGCGGATGGCGCAGTGCGAGT
>JBBQIO010000442.1:0-4182 GCA_038325015.1 Polyangia bacterium | reverse complement strand
GCCCGTTCGTGGGTGACATCGGTGATCACGCACAAGACATCGGTGCCGACGGGGCGGAACGCCAGGGCCAGCACGTGATCGCCGATGCGCAGCTCTTTGGGTAGCTGATCGAGCGCCGCGTCGATGGGCATCACGTCGTCGGTGACCATGGTCCAACCCAGCTCGAGCCAGGCGCCCAGCTTGGCGTCGATACCAGCGATGGTCTGCCACAGCGGCGCACCGGTGCCCAACTCGGGCAGCCAACACCCGACGATGGCCGACCGCTCGGCACCGACATTTCCGTCGCGCCGGATGGTGAGAAAGCCCTGATCGACGTTGTCCAGAAGCGCGCGCATCGCCAGGTTGCGGCCGGCCAACTCCTTGGTGCGGGCCGCGACCATCTCTTCGAGGCGGCAGGCCTCGGAGCGCGCCGTCTCCCGGATGGTGGTCACCTGCTGGCGGATGGTGTGCATCATGGCGTTGAAGGCCTCGGCCATGCGGCCGATTTCGTCACCGCTCTGCCGCGGAAGATCGGCCTGTTCGAGATCGCCGGCCGCCACCCGCGACGCGCTCGTCTCGATGAGAGCGATGCGCCGGCCCAACGATCGGCCGATGGCAAACGCGGCCAGCGCACCAAAAGCCAACGCAATCAGTCCTAGCAGGGCTGTCTGCCCTGCGATACGCGGCCGCTCGCGGCGAAGCCGATCGAGCGACAGCTCGACGACCATGATCCCGTGCGGGCCTTCGACGGAAATCACTGGTACGGTCGCACGCAGCCGTTGGCCGTGAACGGCGATGGTCGCGCTCGGCGCGGTGGTGATCGGATCACTGTTGAGTGTACCGCGCGCCTCCATTTTGTTGCCGCTCGCGGTGAACAGTGCCGCCGCCGAGAAGTCACTGTCGAGCGCCACGCTCTCGAACAGCTCGCGTGCGGTCTGCTGATCATTGAAGGCGATGGCCGGCTCGGCTTCGTGGGCCAGCATGCGACCGAACGACAGCGCCTTTTGGCTTAGGTCGGCGCGCAGGAGCGACAGCTGCCCGATTGTCGACCGCCACGTCAGCCACAACACCAGCGGAGTCACGACCAAGCCGATGACCAACGACAGCTTGGTGTGTAGCGACAATGCGCGGGGCCTGTGAGTCTTGCGCTCCATGGACTATTGCGGCAGCACGGGTTTGGCAACGTACTGTGCGTCGACATCGCCGGTCAGACTCTCGAGCCAGGTCACCATCGACTTGACCTCGTCGTCGGTCAGCTCGATTCCCAACTGATATTTAGCCATCACCCGCACTGCCGTCGGCAGCTCTGGCGCGGACCCGTCGTGAAAGTAGGGCGCTGTGCGCGCTACGTTGCGCAGCGTCGGGACTTTGAAGACCATGCGATCGCTGCCCAACTTGGTGACCTCGGCGCGGCCGAGGTCGCGTTGATTGGGCCACGGCTGCGAGACGCCGACGCGCTGACACATCGAGCCGCCGAGGAGCTCGCCTGTGTGGCAGACCATGCAGCCGGTGTTGCTGAAGACTTTGAAGCCGTCCTTCTCTTCTTGCGTAAGGGCGGTGGTTTCTCCGCGCAAGAAGCGGTCCCAGCGGCTCGGCGTCGTCAGCCCGCGCTCGAACGCCGCGATTGCTCTGGCGCCGTTCTCGATGGTGAGCGGCTTAGCATCGGCGGGAAAAGCGGCGGCGAACGCGGCTACGTAGCCGGGAATGGCCAGGAGGCGCGCCTCGACATGCGCGCGATCGGGCATGGCCATTTCAACCGGATTCATGATCGGCCCGGTCACCTGCGCTTCGACATCGGCGGCGCGACCATCCCAGAATTGCTGAAAATGCCCCGCCGCGTTGAAGACGGTCGGTGAATTGCGCCGCCCCTTTTGTCGCAGCCGTCCATTCGAAAAACGCTGCCCGTCCACGCCGTAGTGATCGAGCCGGTGGCAGGAATTACACGAAACGTCGTCATCGACCGAAAGACGAGCGTCATAGAACAGCATCCGCCCCAGCCGAATTTCGGCATCGTTGGCCGACTGCGCCGACCCTTCGAAACGGACACGCAACGGCGCGAACCGGCGCAGCAGTCGCGGATTGATCTCAGACGCGGTGTCGGCGGCTGTTGCGATGGCGGGCGCTAGCAGTACGACGGCCATTGCGAGCTGCGTGGCGCGGCGAAGCGGCCAGTGTAGGTTTTGCTGGTGTTTGCTCACAAATCCCCCTCCGGTAGCTGCTGCTGCACCGGTCTATCGACGCCACACCGCTCGCCTGAAGGCGGAGCACGATTTTTGAGGGCGGCAGGGATTGGAGTGGCCGACGACCCCCGCACGATGCTGAGCGACTTCGACCAGCCAAGCAGCCTCGTCGAAGTCGAAACACCGCCAAGATCGCCAGGTTGGCCGGCCGCGGGCTCGCCGCGACAAGCAAAATCTAGCTCCGGGGTCGCCAAACCCCGGAGTTCAGCTCGGATCAGCTCAGCTCAGATCAGATCCGATTAGATCGATCAGAACCGATCGCCAACATGGCAGTGCCCAATTTAGTCTTCGCTCTCCGGCGCGATCGACTCTTCGGTCTCGTCGTCGTCGACCGGCGGGCGTGGACGGGGCGTTCCGTCGAAGGTGCGCGGGCCGCCGGGCTTGGCCGGCGCCTGCTCTTCGGGCGTCTTGATCGGCGCGACGAAGGTCTCCCACGAGGCGGCGGCGCGCAGCGCGTCCGTCAAGCTCATGCCTTTTTTGACCATCTCGTTGACCCGCGCCTTCGCCTCGGGCGTCAGCCGACGCGCCGGGACGATGGGCTGGGCGTCATCCGGCAACTTGGCCTTGGCCGCGGGCTTCGCGGTCGTGGCGGGCTTGGCCGGGATGTCGTCGTCATCGTCGTCGTCATCGTCGTCGCTCTCGCTGCGTTCGCCGTCGGCGCGGGCAGGGGGAGGCGTCGGACGCGCAGGCTCTGCAGCCTTTACGTTTTTCGCTGGTTTCGCAGACTTTGCTTTAAGAGCACTCTCTTTCGTGCTCTCTTTAGCTGCGGGCTTCTTCGTCTTTGGAGTCTTGGTTGGCACGTTTCCGCCTCGCGGCGCCACCTGTCGGCGCCCAAGCCATCCTTAACATGGGTACGCGGCGAAAAAAAAGTCAGGCGTCAATGAGAGCGAAACCGACGATCTTTGCCGGAGCCAGCTGTTGCACCGCCCGGCGCACGTCTCTCGTCGAGGTCAGACCCGCGCGAGCGACAATCAAGAGGCCATCGGCGGCGTCCTCGACCAGGTTCACGTCGGCCGATCCGAGGACCGGGGGCGTGTCGAGGACGAGATAATCGTAGTCACCACGCGCCAGCGAATCGACCGCGCCGAGGAAGGCCGGCCCATCGAGGAGCGCCTGATCCCGGTCGTCGCGACCCGGCTTGACCGCTAGAACATGGAGCGCCGGGGTGAAGGCCTCGACCACCGACCACGGGTCGAGCGGGCGCTCTTTGTGCCGCGTCATCTGCTGCGCGAAGCATTCCGGCGGCAAAAAGCCGAACAGCGCTGCCAGCTGCGGCTCGCGCAGGTTGGCTTCGATCAACAGGACGCGAGCCCGTTCGCACTCGCCCAGGGCCAGCGCCAGGTTCACGGCGCAGGTGGTCTTTCCGTCGCCACGCCCGGGACTGGTCACGGCTACGATGCGGGGGTTGCCCCGGCTGTGCAGGCGGTGACGGAGCACGCGATAGGCGGCGGCGCGTGCCGAGTCGGGCTCGGAGAGGAGCACCAGCCGCGGATCGAGCTCGGCAGGCGGTTTGTGCGCGGCGACCCAGATTTTGGGCGGCTCGGAGTCGACATGGTCTGACGGGGGCACCACGATCCGCCGGTCGGACTCGTCGGGCAAGAGTCGATCGCGGATCGTCGCCTGCAGGCTCGGCTCGGTACGCACCGTCGGAATGATCGCCGTGCGAATGCGCGGATCACTGGGATCGATGAACTTGGCGCGGGAGGCGATTTCCGCCGGGCTGACCGCAGTCGCCGCCGGGATCAGGGTCGGCGTCAGCAGCGTGGTGCGCTCGGGCAGCGTCGCATTGACCTGCGTCGGCTTGGTGCTCGACGGTGCCGATGCCGCGTTGGCCGCGCCGGTACCCGCCTCTGCGCTGGATCGCCCCGTCCGCATGGCGGTGATGGCTGTCGGCGCGGCGCCTACCAATGGCGGCGCGACCTCACGCGCCGGCCGCGTCATCGACGCCGAACTGTCCGGCACC
>JBBQIO010000441.1:0-4187 GCA_038325015.1 Polyangia bacterium | reverse complement strand
GATCGCGCCCGTGTAGGCACCGATTGCGCCGTCGCTGGCCAAGGTGTTGAACAGCTCGGGGAGGAGATTCTGATTGGCCGCACCTTGCGCGGTTACCCAGGCGGTGAGCGTGTCGGCGGCGCCGCTCTGTGAAAGGCGTCGCATCGCTCCCGTGGCGCGCAGATCGATGTACACCCATTCGTTGGAGTCGTACGACGAGGCGCCGTTGTCGTTGCGCATGTAGCCGCCCGACGCGACCTGTAATTTGGACAGGCCAGCCAACGTGGATGCGACCAGCGGATCGCTCTTCGGATAGATTCCCCAGTTGATGGCTTCGAGCGTGGCGCCGTCGTGATAGTGGCCGGTCGACAGCCCCTCGATGGAGCCGCCAAGATAGAGCGTCTGGTCGACCATGCGCGCGCGAACCGCCTCGGCGATGGCGCGGCTGCGCGCGGCCCAGGCATTGGCATCGACGGCGGGTGACGGCGATGGCGCTTTGGTCGTCAGCCAGCCGAAGTCGCAAAAGCCGCGCGCCGCGGCCAGCGACGAATAGGTGAAGTGGGCGCGAGCGTTCCAGTGCGACTCCCAAATCGAGGTGTCGGGTAGAAGCGTGCCGGTGCCGCCCTGCGCGTTGTCGACGTTGTGGTAGAGCGGCGCCACGATGCCGCTCTCGATAACGTCCCACACGCGCTCGCCGGTGTGCAGTGTGGATGCGAGCCAGGCCGTGTCGCCGCTCAGCGCGACGTAGGTTTTGGCGGCCCATAGATAGAGCCCGAAGCCGTCGAATTCGATGTTTGGCCCGTCGCCGTTCCAGTCCGACTCCTCTTGGCCGTCGCCGAAATAGCGCACCACTGACAAGCGATAGGGCGCGCCGACGTAGGATTGATACGCGCCCGCCTCGGCGTTCAAAAAGAAATTGAGCGCCGCTTTGGCCTCCGCGTAGTGACCCATCCGGGCCAGAGCGACGGTTGCGTATTGGGCATCGCGCACCCAGCCGATGTGCCACTGCCCGGGCGGCAGGCTGGCCAAGATCATGCCTTCGGCTTTGCGTTTGGGCGAGGCCTGCCATGGCTCTTTGACCTGCGCCATGCGCAAAACCGCCTCTTGCTGCCGCCAGATCGAAAGCTCGTTCGTCGACAATCCCGAGGGCGGCTTGGTGCGCCAACGTTCGAATTCGGCGGCGACGTCGGACAGAATCTGGGCGCCGTCGCGGCCGGCGACCCACGCGTTGACACTCTTGGCGCAAGCGGCTGCATTGGCGTCGGCAGCGAATGAGATGGCCAGCGTGAAAGTGGCCTTTTGTCCAGGCTGGAGCGTGCCCAGGCTTTTTTGAAATTCGATCGTCAGATCGCTGCCGCCGCAGCTGGTCGGCGTGCCGGCGAGATCTTGGCCGGCCATCACGCGGGCGTAGCCGGTGCCCGAGCAGTCGGCGTGATCGAAGCCGCCGACCGGCAGATAGACCACCCTGCCCGCGCCGGCGCCGGTCTCGACGGCGTAGGTCGGCAGCGTGCCGGTGGCTGCGACCGTGCTGATCATCTCGCCGTCGGTGCCGACGATGTCGCCGGTGCCCGAGCCGAGGTGAAAGTTGGGATTTGCGAAGGCGTCGACGGTTGCCGGCACGGCGCCGGTGTTGGTCACCTGCACCACGCCAATGAGTAAATTGCCGGCGTAGCCGAACGGCTCGACGAAGAACGTCTCGGCCCAGAGCGGCCCGATCGTCGCGACGGTGCGCAGGACGTTCGATTGCGCGACGTAGCCGGCGCCGCTCTGCGGTGCGTCTTTGAGCCAGCCGGCGGTCGTGCTCGGCGACGGCGCGGTCGTGACGGCGCGCAGACCGAAATAGACGTCGTAGGCCAGGTTGCGCCGCTCGATGCCGGGGTCCTGTTGCGTCGGGCCAGGCGACAGATAGCGGTAGGGCCGTTCGAGAAACTGCGTGATCTTGTTTTGTGTCAGGTCGTAGACGGCAAAGCCGAAGCCGTTGCCCGTCGTCAGCGTCGTCTGCGACGGCACCGGCGAGATGGCGCCCCACGCCGCGGCGCACAGCCAGAGCGGCAGCGCGCCCACAAAACGTCCCAGCCCAAGAAGCACGCAGCCAGGTAGCTCCGCCGAGCCGCGACTGTCAAGCGACCCGCCTAATCCCGCTCAGCCCTTGACCGCGCCCCGCTGTAGCCCGCCGACCAGGTGGCGCTCCACACTGAAGAAGAGCGCCATCACCGGCAGCGACACCAGCACCGCGCCCGCAGCGAAATGGCCCCATTCCGTCGAGTAGTCGCCGACGTAACGTTCAAGCGCCACCGGCAGAGTGTAGCTTTGTGGCGCGTTCATGAAGGTCGCCGCCAAAATGAACTCGTTCCACGCGGTGAGAAACGAAAACAGCGCGGTCACCGCCAGCTGCGGTCGCACCAGCGGCAGGGCCACACGCCAAAACGCATCCCAGGCGTTGCCGCCGTCGAGGAGCACGGCGTCTTCGAGCTCGCGCGGCAGCTCATCGAATGCGCCCTTGAGCATGAACACGCAAAACGGAATCGCGGTGGTCGCGTAGACCAGCACCAGACCGACCAGGTGGTTCAATAGATGCAGTCGATCGAGCAGCACGTAGAGCGGGATCGACGTGACCACGCCGGGGAACATTTGCGACATCAGGAAGGCGCGCAGCGTCAGATCGCGGCCGACGAAGCGCCAGCGCGATAGGGCGTAGGCCGCGGTGCAGGCCAAAGCGACGCCCAGGAGCGTGACGGCGGCGGCGACGGCGATGGAGTTCCACAGCTGGTGGCCGAATAGCCAGCGGCCGCTCGAATCGTGCGTCGTCACGACGTCGCGAAAGTTGTCGAGGCTGACTGCGGTCGGCCACGGCGTCGGCGACAGCGAAAAATTTTGCGCCGGCGAGAGCGCCATCTTGAGCACCCAGGCCACCGGATAGATCGTCGCCAGGCAGACGAGCGTGAGCCCCAGGTGCAGGGACAGCCGACGCACGAGGCTCACGAGCGTCGCTTTCCCAGCCGATCGAGGGCGGTGATGAACAGCCACAGGATGCCGAAGATGAGAAGCGCATAGGCCGCGGCGTATCCGTAATGGTGGCCGCGCGTGAAGGCCCAGCGATAGGCCTGCGAGACCAGAATTTCGGTCGCGCCGTCGGGCTCGCCGCCGGAGATCAGGAACACGATATTGAACATGTTGAACGTCCACACCGAGCCGAGCACGACGGCGGGCAGGAGCTGCGGGGCGACCAGCGGAAAAATCACATGACGGAAGCGCTGCCAGCCGTTGGCGCCGTCGAGCGCGGCCGACTCTTCGAGCTCGGCCGGGATGCGCGAGAGCGCGCCCAGCGATACGACCATCATGAAGGGAAAGCCAAGCCAAACGTTGGTGACAACATTTGCAAAAAAAGCCGTCGAAAAATGTGAAAACCAAGATATCGGCGAAAGACCACACAGCAGCAAGATCTGATTGATAGCCCCCGACTGGCGGTGAAACATCCCTTTCCAGATTAGCGCGGTGATGAAGTTGGGCACCGCCCAGGGCACGATCAAGAGCGCGCGATAGACACCGCGCATGCGACCGAGCGGGCCGCGGAGGAGCAGCGCCAAACCGAGGCCGAGGCTGACATGGCATGCGACGTTCAGGAGCGTCCAGGCGCAAGTGACCGCGAGCGTGAAATAGAACGAGCCCGGTTGCGTGGGCGGGGTCTCGCTGCCGCCGAGGAGCCGACCGAAGTTGCCGAATCCGACGAAGTGTTGGCGCGCTCCCGCGGCGTCGAAGTCGTAGAGCGCCATGGCGGCACCGACGGCAAGCGGCACGAATACCAGCACGACCATGGCCAGTACGGCGGGCAGGAGAAAGAGCGTGACAACGCCCGGAGCCCGCTCACCGGCGATCGCAGGCTGCGCGCGACGCACCGTCCGAAGCACGAGCCAGGCCGCGGCGGCCAGTGCGAAAACGGCATAGGGCCACGGCGTCGCCGGCGCGGGCGGCGGTCGCAGATCGCTCAAGACCTGGCGCTCGGCCTCGGCGGCGGCCACCGCCGGAGTGCGCGCTCCACGCAGGACTTGCCTGAGCGCGCGCTGCGCCGGCTCCCACAGGGCGTCGACGGCGGCGCCGCTGGGCGTAGCGATCGCGGATTCGAGCTGCACACGGAGCTGCCCGAGGAGCACGTCGTTGGCCAGGCGCGCGTCACGCCACGCCGAGCGTGTTGCCACCGGCTGCCGGCC
>JBBQIO010000440.1:0-4187 GCA_038325015.1 Polyangia bacterium | reverse complement strand
GAGTCGCCCAACCAAACGGTAACTATTTACAACTTGCTGCCGCACCGACCCCAGTCGACCCAGCGCGACTACCGGACGCTCCTGGCCGACGATCTGTACGCGCTGATGATCAACCAGCGGCTGGCGGTGCTGGCCCGCCGTTCCGATGCACCGTTCGTCAACGCGGCGGCCTACACGGCGCCACTGACGCGCGAAATCGATGGCTTCGTGCGGCTGGCGATTGTGCGCGCGGGCAAGGTCGACGCGACGCTGCGCGCCCTGTTCGGCGAGATCCTGCGCGTCGAGAAATTGGGCTTTACCGCGACCGAACTCGAGCGCGCGCGTGCCATCTTGCTGCGCTCCTATGAGCGCATGGTCGACGAGGACGCGACCTCCGACAGTCGCGTCTACACCGAAGAGATCGTCCGCCACTATCTTTTGCACGAGCTCATGATCGGTCGCCCGGCCGAGCGCCAGCTCGCGCTTCGCTATCTGCCGACCTTCAAGCTCGACGAGCTCAACCAGCTGGCGCGCGGCTTCGGCGGCGCCGACAGCCGGATCATCTTGATCTCCGGCCCCGACGCCAAGGCGCTCCCCACGCAACAGAGCGTCCTCGGAATCGTCGCTGACGTCGGTCGCGCGACGATGCAGCCGTGGGACGACAAAGCGGCGGCCACGACTCTCATTGCGACACCGCCGGCCGCCGGCAAGATCGTCGCCGAGTCGACCATCGACGCGATCGGCGTCACCGAATGGAAGCTGAGCAACGGCGCGCGCGTCATCGTCAAGCCCACCGACTTCGAGGCCGATCAGGTGACCATCGTCGCCAGCGCCCCGGGCGGCCTGTCACTGGCCAGTGACCAAGAATTTCCCACTGCGCGCGTCGCCTCGGAGATCGCTATCGGCGGCGTTGGCGAGCTCGATGCCGAGGCCCTCGGCAAGGCGCTGGCCGGCAAGTCGGTTTCGGTCAACGTCGGGGTGGGGCCAAACAGCGCCAACCTCAGCGGCAGCGGCTCGCCGCGCGATCTATCGACGCTGTTGCAGCTGGTCTATCTGCACATGATCGCGCCGCGCAAAGACCCGCAGGCTTGGGAGGTGTGGAAGAGCAACGAGGCGCAAGAGCTCGCCGAAGCGCTGCGCAACCCCGAGCACATCTACGGCGTCGAGTCGCGGGCGGCGCTGTACCAAGACCATCCTCGCGTCGCCGAGCCGACTGCGGCCGATCTGAAGAAGGTCGATCTCGATGCGGCGCTGGCCTTTTATCGGCAGCGTTTCGCCAACGCGGCGGGATTCAATTTCGTCATTGTCGGCGCGGTCGACCTGGCCAAGCTGCGTCCGCTCGTCGAGAGCTATCTGGCCAGCCTGCCGACGCGCGATAAAAAGGAGAGCGATCGCGATCGCAAGATCCGCAAAGTGCCGGGCGTGGTGACCAAGACGTGGCGCGCCGGACAGGCGCCCAAGGCCACCGTGCGCATCGATTTTCACGGCGACGAGAGCTGGTCGCGTGACAAGGAGCGCGACCTGTTCATCCTGGGGCGCGTCCTGTCGATGCGGCTGCGCGAGACGCTGCGCGAGGACATGGGCGGGGTCTACGGCGTGGCCGCCGGTGGGCAGCTGACGCGCTCGCCGCATCAAGAGCGCAGCTTCGTGGTCGCCTTCGGCTGCGCCCCGGAGAATGTCGACAAGCTCGTGGCCGCGGCGTTTGCCGAAGTGGCGGCGCTGGCGCACAGCGGAATCGGCGACGAGTACCTGGCCAAGGTCAAAGCGACCTGGCTGCGCGAGCGTGAGCTGTCTCTCAAGAGCAACGGCAGCTGGGCCGGCTGGCTGACCAACGCCTATCGCTACGGCGACGACCCGACGCTCATCCTCGACCCGAGCCACATGCTCCTACGCATGACCTCGGCCAACGTGCAGGCTGCGGCCCGGCATTTTCTCGACAGGAAGCAATATTTTCAGGCCGTGCTCTTGCCGCAGGCGCACATCGAGTAAGCACTTTTCCCATTTCAACTGCGATGCGTGCGGTGCACACTCCGCCGTTACCACGGAGGGCTAGGGATGCGCACACGGTTTTGGCCTGCTTCAGCTTTGCTTCTCAGTGCACTGGTCGCCTGCGGTGGCAGCGCCCCAGCCCGCAGCAGCGATGGCGGCGCGGTCCGTGGCAAGGACGGCGGAACCAGCGACGGCGATGCCGCCATGGTCGCGTGCGGCCGCTGGCATGATGTGTTCGCCAAGCTCGCCAGCTGTGATGACAGCTTCAACAATGGTTTGTCGGCCACCGAGCGCACGCTGTTCGTGGCCAACTGCGCGACCGCCGTGAAGGCTCCCGGCTCTGGTCTCACGATCGCGTTCCTCAACGGTTGCGCCGATGCCAGCGATCGCGACCCGCAGCTGTGCACGGATTGGCGAGCAGGCGCAGTGACAGCGTGCGTGTTTCCGGTAGGGACTCGCTCGGTCGGCGCGCCGTGCGGAACCGGCTTCCAGTGCGCCAGCGGCGCATGCAACGTGGTCCAAAACACGCAATGTGGCACCTGCGTGGCGCTCCCCACCGCGGGAGAATCGTGCGCCGATCGGGATTGCGTCGCCGGTCTCGAATGTCTGAACAGCATCTGCGTCGCGGTGCAGACGCTCGCTCGCGGCGCCGCCTGCTCGCACCAGATGGCCCCGGGCGACCAATGCGCCGCCGGACTGACCTGCATCGTCGGCAGCGGAGCGACGACCGGAACATGCCAGTCGGTGCCCGCAGTCGGGCAAGCCTGCGACGGGCCTTGTGCGGGCAACGCAATCTGCGACAACTCCGTTTGCGCGGCGATCGCCGGCCTGGGCGCGTCGTGCGCGGCCACCGACTGCGTGTCCTCGGCGTATTGCGACGCGACCCAGCACTGCGCCCCCATCATCGTCGGACACGCCGGCGACGCGTGCGACTACAACGAGCTCGTCTGCGGCGCGGACCTCCACTGCGACGCGACTAACGTATGCCGGCCCTACGCGACGATTGGACAACCGTGCAGCGATACCGGTGACATCGAATGCCACAAGGAGCTCAACTGCATCAGCGGCGTCTGCGTCGTGCCCGATGCCGCGCAGTGCGGCTAGCGTGACCCGCCACCCGCACTTTTCTCCGATTTCAGTGCGCCTCTTGCCGCACTCACTCCGTCCTCGTGATGGAGGACGACGAATGCGCGGATGGTTTGTAACTGGTTCAGCCCTGTTTCTTTGTGCACTGGTCGCCTGCGGTGGCAGCGCCTCTGTCCACAGCAGCGATGGCGGTGCTGTCCGTGGCAGTGACGGCGGCATCAGCGATGGCGATGCCGTCATGGTCGCGTGCGGCCGCTGGGACGACGTGTTCACCAAGCTCGATGGTTGCAAAGGCTTCGGCTATGAGTCGGCCACTGACCGTACGCTCTTCTTGGCCAGCTGCGCCGACATCGTGAACGCTCCGGGCTCGGGTCTCACGGTCGCGTTCCTGAACGGTTGCGCCGATGCGGCCAATCGCGACCCGGACCTGTGCACCAATTGGGACCAGCTGACGGCGTGTGCGCGGCCGCTAGGGACTCGGCCAGGCGGCGCGCCCTGCGGAAGTGTATTCCAGTGCGCCAGCGGCAACTGCGACGTGGGCGAAAACACGCAATGTGGCGCCTGCGTGGCGCTCGGCAACATCGGCGAAGCGTGCGACAATGGGGGCTGCGCCGCCGGCCTCGAATGTTTCAACTTCGTCTGCTTCCAGGTGCAGACACTCGCTCGGGGAGCTGCCTGCTCCTACCAGATGGTGCCGGGCGACCACTGCGCCACCGGCCTGACCTGCATCGTCGGCAGCGGAGCGACGACCGGAACATGCGAGCCCGTACCGACCGTCGGGCAAGCCTGCGAGGGGTTCTGTGCGGGCCACGCGACCTGCCTCGACAACATTTGCGCGGCCATCGTTGGATCGGCGAGTCATGCGCGGCCAACGACTGCGCGTCGCCTCTTTATTGCGACTCGACCCAGCACGGCGCGCGCAGCGCCCCCATCGTCCGCGCCCCCGCCGGCGCCTCATGCGATCAGGCTTTCTGCGGCCTGGACCTCTACTGCGACACGGAATGCCCTTGTCTGCCGGCCCTACGCGACCACTGGGCAGCCGTGCAGCGACGCCGATGACATTCGATGCGACAAGGCGCTCGACTGCATCAGCGGCGTCTGCGTCGTGCGCGATCCCGGGCAATGCGGCTAGC
>JBBQIO010000439.1:0-4188 GCA_038325015.1 Polyangia bacterium | reverse complement strand
GATGATAGAGCTTCCCGAACTGCGCGAGGGTCATTCCTCCAGTGGCGATGAACAGCGGATGCGGCGACATCACGTTTCGCACCCCCGCCCGCGCGACACAGGTGCCGATGTACATATCGTCGACCAGCTGGCCATCGGCGCAGGCGACTCCACCGATGGCATCGAGCGCGGCGCGGGTAAAGACCATCAGCTGGCCCATGATGAACGGCAGCTCGCGGTGTGCACCAGAGGCCCACGCGGCGAGCGGGGCATAGAGCGCGTTCTGCATCAACGCGTAAAAAACGTCGCCCAGCCCGTGTTGCGGCTGATCCACCAAGAGGGGCGCAAAGGCGGCTCCGGCGCCTTCGGATGACAGCAATCCCTCGACGAGAACGCGGAGCACGTCCTGGTCAGGGCGCGTGTCGGAATCGCCGAACGCAATCAGCTCGCCGCGTGCGGCACGCTGGCCGACGACCATGGCGTTGAGCTGGCCAGTGCGACCCTCCGGCGGCGGTCCGGCGATGAGGACCCGCGCCAGGCCGGGCTTGCCGCTGTCGCTGTGGTGCTGCACGACGGCCCGCGCAATCGGCAGGCCGGGATCCGCGTCGTCGTCGAAGATGAAAATCGTCTCGACGTCGCCTGGATAGCCGGTTTCGAGCGCGGCGGCGAAGTTCTCTGCCGCGCCGCCATCTTTTCCGCGCACCGGCCGAACCACAGTGATCGACGGATAACGGGTCCTCCGCAGCACCGTGTCGAGATGGGTACCAGTGGCTTTGATTGCGCCGTGCAGCTGCAGGTGCCAAGAGACCACGCGGAGCAGCAACAGTGCGCCGGCCAACGCGAACAGCCCCGCGAAACGGTAGGTGAACCCCAGATAGGCGGCGCCCGTCATGAGCGCGACGCCGACCAAGCCGGCCGGTCGAACCAGGATCGCGATGATTTTTCGGTGCATGATTTCGCTCCGGCGAACCGGCGCCGCCATTTCCCCCATGGTCTCGCGGAGATTGAGCAAGTCCCGTACCGGCCAGGGCCGCAACCTGCGGCGGCTGTGTGTGGAAACGCACGCTGCAGGTTGACTCGACGGGACATTCCGCGACAGCGCCGCCCAGGTACACGACAGCGTACCCGCCATGACTGGGCGCACTGCTTGCACCATACTTTCGGATGCCCCCGACTCAGATCACGCTGGTCGCCCACACCCATTGGGACCGCGAATGGTACGAACCGTTCGAGGTGTTTCGCGCCCACCTGGTCGAGGCGCTCGACCAGGCGCTCGATGACCTGGAGCGCGACGAGCGGCTGCACTTCACGCTCGATGGTCAGGTCGCAATGGTCGACGACTACCTAGAGGTGCGGCCCAAGCACGAGCCGCGCATCACGGCGCTGGTGCGTGCAGGCCGGCTGCACATCGGCCCTTGGTATACCCAGGCCGATACTCTGCTGGTCGACGGCGAAGGGATCATTCGCAACCTGGCGCGCGGCATCCGCCGAGCCGAGGAGCTGGGCGGTGCGATGCGCGTCGGTTACATACCCGATCAGTTTGGCCATGCTGCGCAGCTGCCGCAGTGGCTGTCGCTCTTCGGCATCGACAGCGCCGTGTTGTGGCGTGGCGTCGGCCCCGACGAGCCCCCCCACTCGTTTCGCTGGCAGGGTCCGGACGGCAGCGCGGTGACCGCGCTTTGGCTGCGCGACGGGTATGGATCCGGGCGGCGCATCCCCTCAGACCCGACCGGCTTCGCCGATGCCGTGGACCGCACCCTGGAGCGGCTGGGCGGCTGGCTCGGGGAGCTGCCGCTGTTGGTGCCGATCGGCGACGATCACGTCAAGCTGGCGGCCTGGCTGCCGGCGGCCGCCGAGGCGCTGGCCGCGCGCCATCCGGGCATGAACGTCCAAATCGGCGGGTACCACCACCATCTTCCGCACGCGCTCAAAAGCGACCACACCGTCCGCGGCGAGCTGCGCTCTCCGGCGTTTGCGCCAGTTTTAGCCAACGTGGCCTCGGCGCGGGTCTGGGAGAAGCAGGCGGCCCACCGCGCCATGCAGCTCCTTTTGCGCTATGCCGAGCCGCTCAACGCGTGGGTCGGTCGCGTCGGCGGGACGCCGTCGGATCACCTACTGGAGCGCGCCTGGCGGCAGCTTTTGTACAACCAAGCGCACGACAGCGCGGCCGGCTGCGGCGTCGATGCAGCGCACGAGGACATCAAGGGGCGCTATCGCTGGGCTGAGCAGTTGGCCGGCGTGGCGCGCGATCAGGCGCTGGCGCAGCTCAGGCTGGAGCTGCGCTTGGCCAAGGCGGACCAACCGATCGAGCATGCGATCGCATTCAGCCCGACGACCAACGGCAGCCTGGCCGTGCAAGCCGACGTTGCGCGCTCCCTCGAAGGCGAGCTGGTCGGCGTCGGTCCGGACGGCGTCGCACGACCAACCCAGGTTCTGTCGCAGGCCGTCGAGCCGCCGATATTCGAAGGCGAATTTTCGCCCGAAGAGCTGGGCCAATATCTCGGCGGCCTCGATCCGGCAACGCCGCTGTTCGGCAAATATCTGACGGGAATCGTCGCCAAAGAAGAGCCCAACGGGCTGGTACGTATGGATGTCGGGCTCGGCGAAACGCAGGTTTCGCCGAAGCTCTTGGCGGCGGATCAGCTGCGCGTCGGATCCCTGCTCAAGACGGCCAAGCGCTTCAAGATCGTGCTGCACGGGTGCGGCGTGACGCGGCCCATGCTCGTGCAAGGAGGGCCCTCCGAAGAGGCGGCGTTCGTCCCGATTGCCGTGCGCCCAGGTACCCCCGATGCCAGCGTTCCCGTGGTCTCCGTCGGTGAGGTCGGCATGTCGTGCGGCTCGCTGACGGTCAGCGTCAATCCCGACGGAACCGTGCTGATCCGCGATCCGGAGCTGCCGCTCGGCGCCGTGCGCGTCAACGATCTAGTGGACGAGGGCGATCGCGGGGACCTGTATCACTTCGACGGCGCCGGCGAGCCGATTCGCTGCCACACGACACGGGTCACGATCGCCGAGCGTGGGCCGGTGCGCGGCCGCCTGCACATCGAGCAGGAGCTGGCCATCCCGCTGCACCTGCACGAGGACCGCAAGCAACGCATCGCCAACAGCAGGCCAACGCGCATCGTCACCGAAGTGACCCTCATCGCCGGGCAGCGCACCGTCGAGCTGGTCACAACCCTGCACAACGAGTCGTCGGATCATCGTTTGCGCGTGCTGTGCCACGCGCCGTTCGAAGCCGACCGCATCGATGCCGAGCACGGCATGACCATCATCGACCGACCGCTCGACAGTGGGCGCTCCTTGGGAGCCGGCACCGAGCGGGCCGCGCCGACCGGCCAGCATCACCTGTTCGTCGACGTGACCGATGGCAAGGCGGGGATGGCGCTGATGAGCCGCGGCCTGATTGAGCACGAGGTCGTGCGGCGCGGCGGCGGCGATGCTTCGGGAACGCACATCGCGCTGACGCTGCTGCGCAGCGTCGGGTGGCTCTCGCGCGGCGATCTGTCGACCATCGATCACGCCGCCGGGCCGATGGTGCCGACGCCCGCGGCGCAGGAGCTGGGTGCGCATCGCTTCGAGTACGCGGTCCTGCTCCATCGTGGAGACTGGCAAGCGGGGCGCGTGTTGGCCGACGCGCGTCGCTACGCCGCACCGCCCGTGACCGTCAAGCTCAAAGGCGAGCGGACCGTGCCGAGCGGGACCGGCCTGGTCAAGGTCAAGCCCGAGTCGGTGATCGTCACCGCGCTGCAGCACTCGGCCGCCCATCCGCGGCAGCTCAGCGTGCGCCTGCTCAACGAGAGCCCGCAGTCCGCCGAGGTCGAGCTCGCCGCTGCATTCGCCATCGAAAGCGCGACCGTCGTCGACCCTCTGGAGGTGCCGGTGGCCGGAGCCGTGGCGCGGATCGCCGCCGGGGTCGCGCACCTTCGGCTGCGCCCTTGGCAGTTAGTGACGTTGCTTTTGCGCTAGCGCCATAAGGAGTAATAAGTCATGGTATTCATATTATTAGCCTTATCTTCTTCACTTGCACACGATGGTTACTCTGTGATCCGTGAAGACCACGGAATCAAAGTATTCAATCACGAGGGATCGAACGCCATCGAGCTCGGCGCCGAGGCTGTGATCGACGCCCCGCCGGACGTAGTGCGCAAAGCGCTTCTCGACTATCCCAATGCGCCGCGCTGGGTTCGCGGCGTGGCGCACAGCAAGGTA
>JBBQIO010000438.1:0-4203 GCA_038325015.1 Polyangia bacterium | reverse complement strand
CGTGCCGGAGCTGGTCGCGCTCGTCCAGCGCGGTGCATTGCTGCTCGACCCCTTGCTGCAACCGATCGACCTACCGGTCGAGTGGTCCACCGGTGAATCAATCGCGCTCGCATCCGACGGGCGCATGATCGTGTTGCGAATCGGCACCTGAAGCCGCGCGACGTTGACCGTCGTCGGGCGGACCTGCATACTCCGCCTCCCATGTTTTCTGGATTCACCGCTGCCGATTTCGACGCCTACGCGCCCAAAAAATGGAAGTCGAACGTTTTTACGCGCGAACGTCTCGAGGTCAAGCAGAAGCTCTTGTCCCTCGGCAAGGAAGCCGCCCCGTCGCTGATCGGCGTCGACGGCGCGCCGTTGAGCACGGAGGCATCCGCGGAATATCCCGCGCTGTGGAACCACAAGCAGGTCGAGGCGCAGCATCTTTTTTTCTCGCGCAACGAGGCCGCGCGCAAAGAGCTCGACCTCATCCTCGATCGCCAAAAAAGCCTGGCGTCGCTGATCGACGACCCGACGCCGCTGCGCAATCACGTTCTGCTGGCGGTTTCGATCAGCCAGACGCAGCTCGAGATTGCAGTGAAGCTGCACCCCGACGCGCGCATCGATCGCGAGAACATCGAGCGCAAGTGCGAGGACCACTTCGAGCGCAGCAAGCTGCACCATCTGGTGTGCGGCCTGGGAAGCGATTTTCGCATCGGACTGACGCCCGACCTGGTCAACGTGGATCTCGACGACAGCGCGCTCGCGGCGCTGGTCAAGCAGCTGGCCACCACCGCGCCTAGCGCGGCCCCTTTGGTGCCGCAGCGGCTGTTCTACGTCGGGCGCGCCATCTCTTTGGCCGACGCTGCGGGGCTGGGCGCGGATCTCGTCGGCGTCGTGCAGATGACACTGGCAGCGCTCCTACCCATCTATCGCTTCATCGCCTGGTCGCGCGACAACGACTACGTGCTGATGAAGGAAGCGTTGCAAAAAGAGAAGCAGGTCAAGCGGCAAAAGGGGCTGGCGCGCAATGATCAGGTGCGCGTTGTCGCCGGAATTTTTGCCGGCAAGGTCGGCGTCGTGCAGGACGTCGACACCAAGGGCGCGCTGAAAATTTTGGTCGGCAAAGTCGCGGTCAAGCTGGACGCCAAGGACGTCGTCAAGAGCTAGGGATCCATCGGATCGGATCGGATCGGATCGATCAGATCGATCAGATCTCGATTAATGCAGCTTGGCGGCTAGCGCCTTGGCTTCGGCTTCGCCCTCTTTGTCGTGTCGCTTTTTGGCGGCCAGCCCCCGCAGCGCGATCGCCTTGCGCAGCTGGACCTCGTACTTTTTGATCGCCTTGCCGTGCGCTCCGGCATCCTCGGCGCCGCGCAGATCGGTCACCGCGGTGACCAGGTCCCCGGCTTTGAACGCCGCACGCGAGCCGTCGACCGTCGGTGCATCGCCGGCGCCGGCGGCTGCGCCAGGTCCAACGGCTGCGATTGCTGAGCTGGGGGGGACGGGAGTCGGAGTGGCTGGGTGCGGCGCGGCGGGCAAAGCGTTAGGTCCGGTAGGCCTGGTCGGCGTCGCAGGCCCGGCGGCGGGCACGGCCGGGTTGACGGCCGGCGTCGTCGGAGGCGCAATCGCCACCGCAGCTGGCTTGTCCGGCGGCAACTGCGCCGACGGATGACGGAACACGACGAAATATAGCGTCACGACCAGCGCCACGATGAGCACCGCCACGACGGCGATGATAAGCGTGCGGCGGGACGTGTCGATCTCCGCCAGCATCTCGGACTCGTCCATCCGCTCGCCGATCGGTACGGCTTTTTCCGGAGCCTTGACGTTGACCGCCGCCATCATGCCGGTGCCGCCAGTGCGCAGCGACAGACGCTTTTGATCGCCCGACGACAGCTCGGACGGATCGACGGTGGCGTGTTTGCCCGTGATGCCGGTGGGCGCGAGCGGGTCCGGCGACGCCTCGGCCTCGATCTTGGCCAGCTCCTGCTGAATCTCGCCCTGTTTGAACCAGGCCGTCTCGCGAAATCCGCCTTTGGCCGGCTTGGCTGGCTTGACCGGTTGCGTTGGCCGATTGGGGGCCGGCGCCGCGGTCGGATTCGGCGCCGGAGCGGGATCGGTGGCGACGGCGGGCAGCGCCACCGGCACTACCGCCGCGGGAGCGGGATTCGGCGTCGGTGCGGCAGCAGAAACCGCCTCGATGGGTGCCGGTGCTGCAATCGGGTTCTCGGTGGTCGGCGCCACTACGACGTCGATCATGCGCGTGCGGGCTTCTGGAGTGCTCTTGTTCGGGAGCCCGGCCAAAGGGGACGCCAGGCCCATTACCGTCGCTGCGGCACGCGTCTCGGGCACCCGCCCCGCCGCCGGAGCCGCCGTCGCAGCGAGCGGCGCCGGAAGGGTCGACCCTTTGATGCCGCTGACCGCCTCAATCTCCGTCAGAAACTGCCGTAGCGTCAGGTGTCGACGGCCGCCGCTCTTTTCCATCGCCTTTTGCACCACGCGGTCGAGCCCCGCCAACCCCGGGTCATTCGGGCGGGCCGCAGCCAGCGATGGTGGCGCGCTCTGCAGGTGTTGCGTCAGCACCTCGGCCACATCGCCAACGAACGGCGGCTGTCCGGTCACCGCGAAATAGACCACGGCCCCCAGGCTGTAAATATTCGAGCGTTGGTCGACCGGTCGGCCCTCGACCTGCTCCGGCGACACGAATCCGGCCGCGCCCAAAACCTTGTCGCTCGTCGGCTCGGCGAGGCCAAAATCGATGAGCTGTGTTCGATCGCCCTCGCCCACCAAGATGTTGCGCGGGGCCACGTCGCGATGAATCACGCCGACCTTCTGCGCCTCGGTCAACGCCTCGCCGACCTGCAGCGCGATGGTCGCCACCCGCGCCAAGGGCAGCGGGCCCTGCGTGCGCACCAGCTCTTCGAGCGTGACGCCGCTGTGCGGCTGGGTGACCACATACAGTCGACCATCTTCGGCACGACCTTGATCGATCACCTGCGCCACGCGCGCCGAGGTCACGCGATTGAGCTGCTTCCATTCACGCAGCGCCCGGTCGGCGAGCGCCGGCGTCGGCACCACCGCGGGCGACACCAGCTTGACCACGACCGCTTGACCGCTCTGCTGGTCGAGCGCGGGCATGCTGTCGCCCGTCGATGTCGCGGTCAGCGGCCCATTGATCGAGAAGCGTCCGGCAACGGGAGGCGGCTCACGAAAGGTGGCCTGGGGAACGGGCACGGGCGCAGCCGCAGCCGCTGCCGGCGGTGGCAGACGCGTCGCATCCATCGGACAGAAGTTGGCTTCATCCGGGTATTCGTTGCCGCACTGGGGGCACAGTCGCATCCGTTTATCCTAAGACAGACGGTGCAGTGTATATGTTCGGGAGCGCGCCCGCCAAAAGTTTTGCCGGCGCGACCTTCGGACACACAGGAAGGGCTTTACGCAGACGGCTGCTTGGCGGCCGCTGGTTTGGCTGCCTTGGTGGCTTCCGGCTTGGCCGGCTTGGCCGGCTTGGCCGGCTTGGCCTTGGCGGCGGGTGCTTTTTTGCCGGGCTCGCCCATTCCGGCGAACAGCTCGCTCGACGATGGCGTCGAGTGGCGCGCATCGGCGTTCTTGCGCTTGCGTCCCATATTCTTGTGCGCACGCGTGCGCTTGTGCCAGGTGGCCATGGTGTTCGATGCCATGTGCGGAGCTCCGTGGAAAGGCGTGGCTTTTAGCGTCCTTCACGTTCGATTGTCAAGAAGCCGTGCGGCTATAAACGTTGCACCGTATACACGCCGTTGAGCTTTTGCAGCGCGCGCATGACCGTCTTGAGCTGATCGAGGTCGTGGACCGAGAACTGAAACGTATTGATCGCCTTGTCGTCGACCGAGCGGCAGTTGGCCTGCGAGATGTTGATCCCGAGCTCATGGAACGACTGCGACATGGTGGCCAACAGGCCCGGCTTATCCGCCGAGATGACCTGAATTTGCACCGGCCGCGCCGTCTTGACCTTGCCGTCCCACTCGACCTCGATACGCCGCTCGGGATCCTGGTCGACCGCCTTATCGCAGTTGAGCGTGTGCACTGTCACTCCTCGACCGCGCGTGATGAAGCCAACGATCGGATCCCCCGGCACCGGCGTGCAGCACTTGGCAAATCGCACCAGCACGTCGCTCTCGCCCGCCACCTGGATGCCAGCGGCGTGCGGCCGCACCACCTTTTTGATCGGCTCGACGACCGGGT
>JBBQIO010000437.1:0-4224 GCA_038325015.1 Polyangia bacterium | reverse complement strand
CTTGACCTCGGCGACCAGCTCGTCGGCGGTGAACGGCTTGGTCACATAAGCGTTGGCGCCCAGGCGCAACCCGCGGTCGCGATCCTCCTGGCGACCATCGGTCGAGATCAGGACCAGCGGGGTCTGTTTGTGCCGCTCGCTATCGCGCACGAAACGCACCAGCTCGGGGCCGTTGATGTCCGGCATGTTGATATCGGTAATGATCAGGTCCCAGCCGGTACGCGGCAGGAGGCGGAGCGCGTCGAAGCCGCTGGGTGCCGTCGTGACTTCGAAGTGGCCGGCGTGCTCGAGCGCGCTGACTACGAAGCTGCGCATGGCTTGAGAGTCCTCGACCAAGAGAACCCGAATGGGTGCGCCCAGAGAAGGAGCCATCCTGTCAGCATATCACGGGGATGCGCTTCTCTACGAGTGCGACCGTCGGGACCAGAGCTAGCGGTGCGCCAGGTCGGCGGCCTCTTTTTGGCCGGCCGAAGATTCGACGACGAGCAGCTCGGGGAGAACCTTGCCGCTGGTATGGGCGGCCTCGGCCTCGAGAAACAGCGACAGCGCTCGCCGCGCCGAAAGCAGCCCCGCGGAACGGCCGGGTAGGACAACCGCATACCGATTCAACCCCATCTTGGACGCCAGCTGGGCGACGTGCGTTGCGGCGCGCACCGCGGCCTTTTCGTCGAACGCGTTCATCTCGCCGAGCCCGACCAAAAGCAGCCGACCGAACGGCAGGCGCGTCGCCGGATAGAGCGTCGTCTCGAGGAAGGCACCGGTGACACGCCCCTGTGCCAAAAGGCGTGACAAACGCCCGCACAGCCGCCAGTCACACAGCCCCGCCGCGCCGCGCAAGGGCCGCTCATCGGAAAAGTAGCTCAAGATCAGTGCACCGACGTGGCCGGCGTCGAGCTGGTCCCATTTGCCGAGCTCGGCGCCCAAGAAGGTCACGCGGGCCGGCGGCCCGGCCCCCTCTTTGCCAGGCGTGCCGTGACCCGAGATGGTCGCGTTCGACGGCGTCGTCGTCGGCGTCGTCGGCGTCGTCGGCGTCGTCATCGTTAGCGGGCGCCGATCTCCTCAAGACAGCGATCGAGGATGCCGTTGACGAAGGCCGACGACTCGCCGGTGCCGAAGCGCTTGGCGATCTCGATCGCCTCGTTGATCGCCACCTTGGCGGGGACGTCGCCGCCGTGCTTGAGCTCGAACACAGCGAGCCGGAGCAAGCTGCGATCGACGCGCGCCATGCGCTCGAGGCGCCAGTTGCGCGAGACCCGCGCCAACAGCTCGTCGATCTCGGTGCGATGGCTGTCGACGCCGCGCACCAGAAGCGCGGCGAACTGACGCGCGGCCTCGCCGCGCTCACGGTCGCTGGCAACCTCTTTGCTGGCGACCTCTGGGCTCGCCTCGTCACTCGTGTCGGCCCCTTCGAAATACTTCCAGAACAGAGCCAAGCCATCGACGTCGCTGAGCTGATCCTTGCAGTCGAGCTGATAGAGGATTTGCAGAGCAATCTCGCGCGCGCGACGGCGATGGCTCATCGCGCCGGCGTCATGTCGGACTCTTTCGCTCGGGGCCGCCATAGCTGGGCTCGTCCTATTTCGCGGCGGCGCGAAGCTGCGCGTACAGCGACGCCATCTCGACCGCGGCCATCGCCGCGTCGAAGCCTTTGTTGCCCGCCTTGGTGCCGGCGCGCTCGATGGCTTGCTCGATGCTGTCGGTGGTCAAGACGCCGAACACGACAGGAATCGGCGCGGTCATGGCCAGATGGCCCACACCCTTGGCGACCTCGCCGGCCACGTAGTCGAAGTGCGGCGTGGCGCCGCGGATCACGCAACCCAGACAGAGCACCGCGTCGACACGGCCGCTGTCGACCAGCTGACGGGCGACCTGCGGCACCTCGAACGCGCCCGGACAGCGCACCACGGTCACGGCATCGAGGCTGCCGCCGGTGCGTCGGATGGCGTCGAGCGCGCCTTCGACCAGGCGTTCGACAATGAATGCGTTGAAGCGCGCGGCGACAATCCCGATGCGCAGGCCGGCGGCCGTGAGCTGGCCGTCGATGTAAGTCGGACTGGATTCACCCTTCACGTCATTCTCTCCCGCGCTTGTCGCCGTTGTTGCTGCCCGGCGTGTGTGTCGCTGCAACGCTCGCGTCGATCAGATGACCCTGCCGGTCGCGCTTGTCGGCCAGGTAGCGTTCGTTGCGCTGCGTGGCGGTCACCTCGATGGGCACCCGCTCGACGACACGCAATCCGTATCCTTCGAGACCGACAATTTTTTTCGGATTATTCGTTAATAACCGTAATTCTCTGACGCCCAATGTGGCCAGCACCTGCGCGCCGAGGCCGAAATCGCGCAGCTTGTGCTCGCCGCCCTGAACGCGCGGCAGATCTTCGTGCAGCACGTGCGCGCGGACGTCCGCGGTGAGCGACTGCCGGCCGGCTGGGTACACGTAGAGCAGCACCCCGGCCCCTTCGGCCTCCATCGCCGCCATCGAGGCGCGCAGCTGCGGACCGCAGTCGCACGCCGCCGAGCCGAACACGTCGCCGACGAAACAGGCGGTCTGCACCCGCACCAGCGCTGGGCGCTCTGGCGCGAGCTCGCCGAGCACGAGCGCCAGATACTCGGTCGATTCGACCGAGGTGCCGAACACCGTCGCTTTCCACTCCAGGGTGCTGACGAAGATCGGAGCGAAGGGCGCCTCGGCGCGGCGCTCGACCAGCGACTCCCGCTCCAGGCGATGCTCGATGAGGTCGGCGATCGACAGAATGCGCAGCGAGTGCTCGGCGGCAAACCGCTCCAGATCCGGCATGCGCGCCATCGACCCATCGTCATTCATGATTTCGCAAATGACGCCGGCCGGCTCCAAGCCAGCGAGGCGCGCCAGGTCGACCGAGCCCTCGGTCTGGCCGGTGCGCACCAGCACTCCACCGCGCTTGGCACGCAGCGGAAAAATGTGGCCTGGCGTGATCAGATCTTCGGGGCGTGCATCGGCGGCGACGGCGGCCAAAATCGTGGTCGCGCGATCTTTGGCCGAGATGCCGGTGGTCACGCCGCGTCGCGCCTCGATGCTGACGGTGAACGCCGTGCCGAATGGCGACGCGCCACCCTTGCGCGCGCCTTGCAGCGGCAACTCGAGCGCATCGGCGCGCTCCTCGGTCATGGTCAGGCAGACCAAGCCACGGCCGAACTTGGCCATGAAGTTGATCGCCTCGGGCGTGACCTTTTCGGCCGCCATCGTCAGGTCGCCTTCGTTTTCGCGGTCTTCGTCGTCGACAAGAATGACCATGCGGCCGGCGCGAATGTCGGCGACGGCTGCGGCCACGCGTTCACTATGGAGCGTCAAAACCAGCCTCCTTCAAGGCGCGGCGCAGTCGCTCGTCAGCGGCCGGGCCGGGGGCATAGGGCGCGACCAGCTTTTCGACGTACTTGCCGATCAGGTCGACCTCGAGATTGAGCGCGGCGCCGACCGGCTTTTCGGAGAGCGTCGTCTGGTGTTGGGTATGTGGGATGAGCGAGACCGTCAGTGACGTGCGGTCGACGGCGTTGACTGTCAAGCTGATGCCGTCGATGCAGATCGATCCCTTTTCGACGACGTAGCGCAAAAGCGGTGCAGGCACGGTGATGCGAATATCGAGCGATTCGCCGCGGCTGTGGCGCTCGGCGACGAGACCGACACCGTCGACGTGGCCAGCGACTAGATGGCCGCCCAGCCGATCGCCGAGCCGCAACGCGCGCTCGAGATTGCAGCGGGTGCCGACCGTCAATCCGCCCAGCGTGCTGCGCTCGAGGGTCTCGGGACCGACGTCGAATTGCGCTTCGCCGGTTTGCCAGGACACGACGGTCAGGCAGACGCCGTCGATGGCCACCGAAGCCCCGAGGGGCGCGGGCTCGACGAACAGCGCCGAGCTCACGGTCAGCCGACGACCACCGGCCGCGCCACCCAAAGAGACGGGTGCGTTGGCGCGTACGATGCCGAGGTTTTCAACGAGCCCAGTGAACATGGCCCCTTTTCTGTACCACGCTCGCCCTACGCCGTCTTGGGTCGGCCCGACGATTTCACCAGGCCCGTGATCAGCACGTCGTCCCCCAAGACCCGGTGCCTGACCCGCGTCAGCTGCCAGGCATCGGCCATCGACGACGGACCAACGAGCTCGACGAGCGGCACGCCGGCGGATCCAATCAGGCGAGGCGCGACAAAGAGCGCGACTTCATCGACCAGGCCGGCGCCCAGAAGCGCGC
>JBBQIO010000436.1:0-4227 GCA_038325015.1 Polyangia bacterium | reverse complement strand
AGCTTTTTCGCCGAGCTCAAACTGATGGAGCTCGGCTGGGGCCAGGAAAATTCGGCGTACCTGCAGCTGTTCACCAATCTCTTGGTGCCCAACGCCACGCCGGAGCAGACCAAGGCCTTCAACGATCTGCAGCGCATGTCGTGTGAGCCTGCACAGGCCGCGCGCATCGTTTCGAGCTTCAGCGACATCGACGCATCGCCCTATCTATCCGAGGTTGCCTGCCCGACGCTGGTACTGCATCCGCGCGGCGATATGTGCGCGCCGTTCGACGAAGGGCTGTTCATTGCGTCGTCGATTCCGGGCGCGCGCCTGGTGCCGCTCGAAACCAACAGCCACGTGCCGATGCCGGGCGAGCCGTCCTTCGATCGGGTCATCGAGGAGATCGAGGCGTTCCTCGGCGGCCCGTCGACGGACCGTGCCCCGGCCTTCCCCGGCCTGACCAAACGCGAACGGCAGATCCTCGGGCACATCGCTTGCGGGGATGACAACTTGCAGATCGCCGCCCATCTCGACCTTTCGGAGAAGACCGTGCGCAACCACATCACGGCGATCTTCGACAAGATCGGGGTCGAGAATCGCGGTCAAGCGATCGTGCAGGCGCGGCAAGCCGGCCTGGCCGACGAACCGCGTCGGTAGGGCCCCCCAATGGCGACGACGCAGGTCCACTTTTTCCAGAGCCGCGCGTAAGGCGCATCCCCTCCGTCGACGAGGGTCAGGGGCCACTGATCGTAGTGCCGGCGTGGTGGGTCAGCCATCTGGAGCGCGACGCCAAGGACTGCCTTTCGCCGCTTCTTCGAAAGACTGGCTGCGCGCTTTGGCGTCGACGACTTCGCCTGCCGCGTCGACCGCCGAGCTACGCGCGGCCGTTTGCGCAACGGAACTTCGCCTACGCCGGCGCGACCCGGCCGATTTGACCGGCAACCGGGACCAGTGTCCCGGCTTTTTCGCCCAATTTCGCAACTCTTCGCAGCAAGTCGGGACCGTGGCCTCAGGCGCCGCGGGCGGGCTTCCGGCTAGATGGGAATCAGGAAACGCCGCACAGGAAGCGCCCCTCACGTTTCGAAAAGGAGCCGAGCCCATGGAAACCAGCATCGATCTCAGTGCCGTGAAAACCCGTCAACAGGCCGCCTGGTCGACGGGAGACTACGCCGTCGTGGGCACCACCTTGCAGATCGTCGGCGAGGACTTGTGCGAGGCGCTCGACTTGCGCTCCGGCGCGCGCGTGCTCGATGTCTGCGCCGGCAATGGCAATGCAACGCTGGCGGCGGCCCGTCGCTGGTGCGACGTGACCTCGACCGACTACGTGGCGACGCTGCTCGACTCGGGTCGCAAGCGCGCGGAGGCCGAGGGGCACATCGTCAAGTTCCAGGAGGCCGATGCCGAGAAGCTGCCATTTAACGACGCGTCCTTCGACATCGTGCTGTCGACCTTCGGCGTCATGTTCACGCCCGACCAGGAGCAGGCGGCCAAGGAGCTCTTGCGTGTGTGCAAGCCGAGCGGACAGATCGGCCTGGCCAATTGGACGCCCGACAGCTTCATCGGTCAGCTGTTCAAGACCATCGGCAAATACGTTGCGCCGGCAGCTGGCGTCAAATCGCCGGGCCTGTGGGGAACCCAGGAGCGCCTCGACGAGCTGTTCGGCGCCAGTGCCACCACGATCCGCATCGCCAAGCGCGAGTTCGTCTTTCGCTACCGCTCGCCGATGCACTGGATCGAGGTCTTTCGCACCTACTACGGGCCGCTCAACAAGACCTTCAGCGTGCTCGAGGGCGAGCGTCAGGCGGAGTTCACCCGCGACGTGCTGGCGTTAATCGAGGCCGGGAATCGCGCGCCGGATCGCTCGCTGATCCTGCCCAGTGAATACCTCGAAGTGGTGATCGAAAAACGCTGATCGAAGCCGTCACAAAAGGGGGAGGCGACCATGATCGAGACGATTTCAGGCTGGAGCTGCGACGTGAAGCGGGACGGTCTGTTGCTGACGCCGCCCGAAGGGAGTCAGGCGGCATCGATTCGCTATACGGACGAGCTGCGGCCGCTGCGACGCACGCTCGACATCGTGCGCCGGCTGGCCCTGCCGAGTGGCTGTCGTCTCCGCGATCGTTCGCCGATCGAGTCGCTGCGCACCGCGACGGGCGAGTACGCCGCGCTGGTCATGGAGAGCGCGATCCTCGACGGCGTGCCGCTGCAGCGCACCATCGGCATCGCGTTCGCCGACGAGAGCTATTCGCTGATCGTCGGCCTGGCGAGTGCGCCCGCGCTGTTCGACAGGGTGAGCCTCGAAGTGCGCCGTGCGACCGTCCTCGACGGGCCGTGGCACGGAGCCCGCACGCGACGCTACATGTACCAGCCGCCTGCGGCGTGGCAGGGCTTTTCCACGGGCGCGCTGCAGACCACCTGGATGCCGCTCGAGTATCCGCGTGAGCGGGCGCTGTTGACCGTCCATCCCGCGCTGCCGATTCCGCACGGGCAGGGCGACTACGCCGAGCAATTCGTGGCGCGATTGACGGGCGAGCGGGTTGAGGCGCTCGGCATCGTCCACACCGCGACGCTGTCGGGCGCCTGGTGGACGGTCGTCGGCACGGAGGCTCGTCACATCGTCGTGCTGGCCGACGAGGGCTACCTCTATCCGGTCGTCATTGAAGCCGGTTTGTCGCAGATCGAGAGCTACGGCGCCGTTTTCCGTCAGGTCATCGATTCGATTGAGCCGGTGCCGCGGGCCTGGTCGCAACCCTCGCAAACCACGTTCGAGGCGCGGCCGCGCGAAGCCTCGGCGTACTGGGCGGAGTGAATCATGGAGATTCTGTTGCAGGCCGAAGGGCTCGACGGCGTGAAGCTGGTGCTCCATCCGATCGATGTGCCTGAAGATGATCGCGAGTGGATCGTGGCGCTGCTCGGCGGGCCGGTCGATGTGGCGACCGAATCGCTGACCGAGCTGGGTTGGCCGGTGCTTCTTGCGTTCGGACGCGTGCGCGATGCCAGCGGTGTGGTCGCATACCGTGTCGGAGCGTTTTATCGCTTCTTTCATTTTCGCGCCGCGGCGGTGGCCACCTTTGCCGACTTGCCAACGTTGATGGACCGGCTGCACGCGCTGGTGGCGTGCTGGCAAACCGGTCGTCCAGATTTTGGCAGCCAGGAGGTCAAGGCGCTGTCGGAGCTATTCACCGACGGGCCGCAGCTTCACTAACGAAACACGAGGAGGAATTCATGGGCACGATGGGTTTGCAAAAGCTGGATGGGAAGATCGCCGTGGGAGATTCCTTTCCTGCGCCGAGTGCTCCGGAGCGAGAGGTCCCCAACGAGGGCGTTGGTTACGCTACCCATGGGGATGGTCGCTCGATCAACGCCGGCCTCGGCTTCGGGGCGGTGTTGGCCAAGCCGACGGTGCAGCGCGAGCGTCGGGGCATGGCGGCCGAGCCGCTGGCGGGAAGCGCGGCGGCGGACGCGATGAGTGAACAGATCGACGCACAGTTCGGCCCCGACATCGCGGCGAGCAACGTCGTACCCACCGGCGGGCGCGCACTGCCGGTGGCGCTGCAGCAGCAAATGGAGACCAGCTTCGGCGCCGACTTCAGTGCAGTGAGAGTGCACGAAGACGCCGGCCGCGCCGATGCGCTCGACGCCGAAGCCTATACTGTCGGCAGCGACATCGTGTTCAACGCCGGGCGCTTTTCGCCCGATACCGCCGACGGGCGCCATCGCATTGCGCACGAGCTGACGCACGTCTTGCAACAGTCGCAGGGCCCGGTCGAGGGCAGCGAGATCGGAGGCGGGGTTGCCATGAGCGATCCCTCCGACCGCTTCGAAAAAGCTGCGGTGGCGACGGCCGACCGGGTCGTGGCGGGTGAGTCGGTGTCGATGGGCGGCAGCGCAGCCGTCAGCAATTCGAGCAGCGTTCAGCGCGAGGAAAAGAGCGACGAGCCGTCGTGGTGGGACAAGGCCAAGGGCAAGGTGACCGGCTTTCTAAAAGACGGTAAAGACGCGGCCGGCAAGACGGTCGACCGACTCGGCGCCGTTGCGGCCCCGGTAGTTGAGGCGGTCACCGGCGGAATCAAAGTGGCGACGGCCGACGCCGGGCCGGACCGGGTGGCCGCTGCGAGAGACGCGTTTCGAGGCACTGCCCGTGCGGTTGGTGGCGCCGTCGGTGGTTTGTTAGGAGGAAAACCGGGCGAAGAGGTCGGCAAGAAGATTACCGAAGGCGGTGCGGACAAGGTGCTCGACGCCACAAAC
>JBBQIO010000435.1:0-4247 GCA_038325015.1 Polyangia bacterium | reverse complement strand
GAGGCGCTCGCGGCTCATCATCGGCAGGCAGCGCGGCTGCGCGCGGTCGAGGTTGCGCTCGAGGAGCAGGCACTCTTGGGGCGGGCGCGAAGCCAGGCTGTGGCCGGGGGTCATTCGCTGGTCCTGGGAACGGCGGTGCGTGCGCGCGTCGAGGTGCCGCAATCGCCGCCGGCAGCGGCCGGCCCGACGACGCCGTTTCGCATTGTCGTTGGCCTGACCGAAGAGATGCCGCTGTCGATGTGGCAGCTCCGGCGCGTCGGTCGCGTCGCCCTTTTGCCGGGGACGCTCATTAGTCAGGGCGGAATCTCGGCCATGCGCGCCGAGCGCGTCTCCGTCACGGTGCGGGTCTCCAGGCCGGTCGCACGGGTGCACGTGGTGCTGCGGCCGCTCGAGCGTTTTGGCGTGCCGGTCACGGTGCGCGAGGTGCGCATTAGTGCAGATGCGCCGGCTTCGGGCCTGATCGCCTTGGGCACGACCGAGCTGCTCGCTGGGGCGCTCCTGGACGCGCCCTGGGAGATCGAACTCCATGCCGACGGTGCGGCGGGTCGCGAGCACATCACCGATGTGATGCTCACCTTCGAAGGCCGCGTAGTCGGCTCGCCCTTGACGGGGACGGTGCACGCGCAACGGAATGCAGCGGCGCGCGTGCTCTCCTTGGCGGTCGGTGGCTCGGGCAGCGGGGCGCGGCGTGTGCAGACCCAGTTGACGCCCGACGGCCTCGGGTCGGTCACCGCCCATCGGGTGACCATCGACGACCTCGCGGTCGGACTGTTTGGTCCGGGCGGCCGGCGGGTCGGCGCGGAGCACGACGGGCGTTTGGTTCAGCTGCGCCTGTCGGACGGCACGGCGGGGTCGGCGGCGATCGGCGGCAGGGGTCAGCTGCTCGGCGGACTGGTGAGCACCCGCCGGCAGTCGGGGCAGGCCTGGCGCACGCTGCGCGCGCACTCGCCGTTCGGCCAGTGGCAGGTCGAGCTGGCCGACGGCAGCGGGGTCGCCGAGGTGCGGCTGTTAGTGGAGGCGCACGCGTAAAAGACGGGCCGCGGTCAGCGTGGTCACAGTGGCGGTCTGTCCTGCCCAGAGTGTGCGCGAGCCGCTCTCGGGCAGGAGCGTGCCGTCGACGCTGAGCGCGTCGAGCGCGTAGAGCAGCGTTTCGTGTGCGTCGCCCGACAGGGTGAGCGTGCAGCCGGCGGGAAGCTCGATGCGCTCGATGAACAGGCGCGGCTGAGCCGCGGTGGATTCGGCGGCAATCGGCGCCGGTGTGACGATGGGCGCGGGCGTCGTAACCGGCGCCGGCGTCGCAACCGGCGTGGGCTTCGCAACCGACTTCGACTTCGACTTCGGCGTCGGCGTTGCAACCGGCGTCGGCGTCGGCGTCGCAACTGGGGCGACCGGCACAGGAGTCGGCAGCGACGACCCTGCGTGCGTCTCCTCTTCGATCTGCGCTTCGCCTTCGAGGAACGAAGGATAGAGCAGGGTGTACCCGAGCTCGGCCTTGAGCTTGGCGTTCGACACGCGCCGGTTGCGCACCAAACGTCGTGGCTGGCCCGGCGCCAGCGTCGGCACGGACGGCGGCTGCGGCACGCCGAGCCGCGCCACCAGCCAATCGGTGTACTCGCGCTGCGAGGTCGGACGATCGTCGGCCACACAGTAGAGCGCGGCGCGCGGCGCGCGATCCGCGGCAGCCTGCACGATGCCGACCAGATCATCGACGTGAATGCGTGAGTAGTAGTGCGCGCCGTCGTCGAGGACGCGATAGTTGCCGGCGCGCAGCCGCTCGCGCACCCCCCGCCCCGGGCCGTAGATCGCCGCCAGCCTCAGGACGACGGTCGACAATCCGCCGAGCCGGATGGTCTCGATCGCCTGCTCGTCGGCGATCCGCGGCGACGCTTCACCGTCGCTGATCGCCAGCCCGCTGTCCTCGTCGACGGTTTCGCCATCCGTAGTCGGACCGTAGACCGCCGTCGAGCCGAGGTAGATGAAGCGCGAGGCGCCGACCGCCTGCGCCGCCTCGCAGGCGCGGCGTACTGGATCGCCGGCCAGCGCGCCCGGCACCGGCGGCACCGAGTAGACGATGATCGGCGAGCGCAGCCCATACACCGCGGGACCGAATGCGCGCGACTTGGCCGCGTCGAATGCATGAGCCGTAGCCCCAAGCTGCAAAAGGGGTTCGAGCCGCGCGATGTTGCGCGCGCAGACCCGCACGTTGTTGCCCTTGGCCAGGAGCTCTTTGGCCAGTCGTGTGCCGACGTAGCCGCATCCCAAAATCACCCAGTCGTCCTTCGCCATACTCAGCCTCGGCTCAGCTTTGGGGGGTGGATCGCACTTTGCGGGAGGCCAGCAAGAGCGCTGCACCGGCCGCGAATACGAAGGTCACCAGCGCCGCCCATAGTGCGCGCACCGAGCGGTCCTTGTCGACGGCGGCGAGATCGATGAACAGCGTCGGCCACTCTTGATTGAGCTGCGCCGGTGCAGGTGTGATCAACATCCAGGGCGGGTCGCGATCGAGGTTGCTGTTGCGGTGGACGAGATGGTCGAGGAGCCAAGCGTGACCGCTGACCGGCGAAAACTGCGGGATGAAATGCGCCTGGTCGGGGGCGACGATGAACCACCCGGCCGCGCCGGTGCGATTCTTCTCGGCGTCAATCAACCGCAGATAGCTCTCGGGACGAATCGCACAGCCGAGGAGATTGACGAGCAGCCCGCCAGCGCACGCCGCGACGACGAGGGTGCGCGGCAAAAGTGCGCGCTCGGTCCAGACCGATTCGAGCCACGGGCAAAACGCGATCAGCACCATGGGAACCAGCGGAGTCAGCCGCGCCGGCCCCCACGAAGGGTCGCCGTGCCAGTCGGACGAGCACGCCACCGGCAACAACACGGCGAACACGACGGCCAGCCGCAAAAGCAGCCCTCGATGACGACCCTGGCGGACCAACCACGGCAGCGCCCAGAACCCCAAGAGGAGCGGCGGGGCGTAGATGAAGATCGACTTTCCCGTCGACAGCAAAAGTCCGTCGAGCCCGAGATCGAGCGGCGCAGTCGGTGACCAGAGCGACAACAGGCGCGCGTGCCAGCAGGCCAGCAGGGTGCCCGGCGCCAAGCCCACCACGAACAGGACCATGCGCGCTCCGGCGGCGCGCCAGGGCGATTGGTTGGCGCGCTTGGCTTGGGCCAGTGGCGCGGCAACGATCGTGACTGCACAGATCAGCACCACGCCGAGCTGGCGCTCAAACAGACCGAGCACGCCAGCTGCCAGCCCGAGTCCGAGCACGCGCCAGTCGAACGCCGGGACCTCATGAAGGTCGATTCGCCGTGCTGCGCCCTCGACGAGCACGAAGAGCGCCAGCGTGCTGGCGATCGCGCCGTCGGCCTGTCGTCCGGCGACGAGCACGAACGTGGCCGCGAGCAACACCGTAGCGGCGACTGCGCCGCGCGTGCCGCTCCGTCGTGCGGCGGCGAAAAAAAGCCCGAAGAGGAGCGCCCCCAACAGCGCAGCACCGGCGCCACCGAGGAGCGCGCGAGCGGCGGGTCGCTCAACGGCGAACACCGTCGCCGGCACGAGCAAGAGCGCCGGCCCGAGCGGCGCGGCGACGTAGCGATGCGTGTTGCGCAGCACCGTCGGATAGCGGCCCTCGGGGACCGTGATGGTGTGCTGCGTAACCAGAGCGCGTGCGGTGGCCCACGCACCCTCGACAGGGCCAGATAGAGGGGCGCGCCCGCACAGGAGCAGTAGCAGTCCGCAGCTGATCAGGGCGACTCCCGCCTGCGCGCGCACGGAGCGTGGCGGCGTCATCGCGGCAACCGAGGGCGCGCTGGCGGTTGCGCCGGCGCCACGACGAGCTCTTCGAGCGCCGCGTGCGCCAAGCGCTGACCCGCCTGCAGCCGCAGCTCGCGCCCGTGCGCTGCATTTCGTGACGGCTCAGTGCACGCCACGATATGGTGATCGCTCCACACCGCGTCGCGGCAGTCGAGATCCGGGAAGCTGTCCTGGCGGCTCGTCGGGTCGAAGATGGCCAGTCGGTCGCCCTCCTGGCGTGTCGCGCCAAAGCCGTTGCCATCGACGGTCAATCGGTCGCCCTGTCGCCGCGCGTGCTCGACGCGAATCGGTCCGACGTCCAGGTGCCCGGAGCGGCTGTAGAGCTGGCCCGATTTGGCATCCGCCGGCGCTCCACTGGTCACGGTGCATTCGGCGGTAGCGTGATCCGCCGTGACCAGCTGCACGAGCACTGCGGCACCATCCAGCGGCGCCC
>JBBQIO010000434.1:0-4251 GCA_038325015.1 Polyangia bacterium | reverse complement strand
TCGCTGCCTCGACGCTAGCCGCCGGCACGACGCCGGCACTCACTTCCGGCACCGCCGCGACCTCGAAAGCGCTAGGTTCGCTCACCTCGAACTTCAGCGGCTTCCTGTCGCTGCTCATGACCCAATTAAAGAACCAAGATCCGTCCGCGCCCATGGACGCGACCAGTTTCACCAATCAGTTGGTGCAGTTCTCGAGCGTAGAGCAGCAGATCAACGCCAACAGCAACCTGCAAACCCTGATCCAAGCCACTCAGAGCAATACGATATTGCAGTCGTCGTCTCTGGTCGGCAAACACGTCGACGTCAGCAGCGACCACGTATCGCTCCAGAACGGGTCCGCAACCGCGCACTTCGCCGCACCGCAAGCCGAACTCGTCAACATCGCCGTACAAGCGCCGGATGGCACGAAGGTCTTGCAAACGACCATGCAGGCCCAAGCCGGAAGCAACGACTGGAAGTGGGACGGCAAGAACCAACACGGCACCAGCCTGGCCGACGGCTCGTATAAGGTGACGGTCACAGATCCCACTCAGGCAGTCCTCGCGACGACCGCCACTGGTATCGTCACCGGTGTCGGGCGTGGTGGCGCAGGCGTCACGGTCTCCCTCGGGGCGCTCACGACCGACGTCAGCACCATACAATCGGTCTCCAACAACTGACCTATGCTGTCCCGCAGTGACCTTTCGTTAACCTTTGCCACCTAGCATCGGCCTGTCACGCCCAAAACTCTCCTTCGCAACCCGGCCGTGACAAGCGCATGGGGTTTGATGATGACGCTGACTACTGAACGTGAAACGATCACAGGAGCCGCCGCGACCGTCGAGGCAGCGACGAGCGCCGAAGCTGCGGCGAGCGATCGCCGCAGGCCGGGCCGCATACGGCAGGTGAGTCCCGAGCTGATCCCGATCCTGCGCGCCTCCGAACGCGCGACCACGCTCGATCAAGAACTCGAGCTCGAGGGATACGACGAGTTGGCCGGCATGCGCGGCGTGTTTTCCGGCCTAACACTGTCGATCCCGCTGTGGGTCGGCATCGGCTATGTCGGCCGTTGGTTGCTCTTCTAACTCGGCAAAAAATGCCGAGCCATTAACCTTTCCGTAACCCGCACCCGGCAAGATTAGCCCATGGCACGGTGGCAAAACGGAATCGGGCGATGACCTCAATCTTATCTGGTCTACGTTCGCTGGGCGCAGGGCGCCTCGGAGTGATGGCGGCGGTCGCGGCGATCTGCCTCGGCATGCTCTCCTACCTCGCATTAAGGAGCAATGAGGGTCCAATGGCCCTCCTTTATGCCGATCTTGATCTGCGAGAAGCGGGCCAGATCGTCGATCAGCTCGAGAAGGCGCACATAGCGCACCGCACCGAGAGCGCAGGCAGCCGGCTTCTAGTGCCAATCGACCAGGTCGATCGCGCCCGCCTCCTCCTCGCCAAGGATGGGCTGCCCTCGGGCGGGTCCATCGGCTACGAAATATTTGACCGATCCGACGGATTGACCGCCAATACCTTTCAACAGCAGATCGCTCAGAGCCGCGCGCTCGAAGGCGAGATCGCGAGAACGATCCGGTCGATCCAAGGTGTTCGCAACGCCAGAGTACATCTCGTGCTGCCTCATCGTGAGCCGTTCGCGAGAGACCGCCAGGAGGCGCAGGCTAGCGTCGTTCTAACCATGACCGGAGTCGCCCGCCTCGATCGAGAGGGCGTCCAAGCCGTCCTCAATGTCATTGCCGCCGCTGTCCCGGGCCTACGACCACAGAATATCGCGCTGGTCGACACCCGCGGCAACCTTTTGGCCAGAGCCGGCGAACCAACCGGCGCTGTCGCCGCCGCCCAGACCGGAGAAGAACTCAAACGCGGCACCGAGACCCGGCTATCGCACGCTGTCGAGGAGATGCTCGAGCGGAGTCTCGGAGTCGGACGCGTCCGCGCCGAAACCGCCGTCGAACTCGACTTCGAACAGGTTCGCGAAACCCGAGAGCGATACGATCCCGATGGCCAGGTGGTTCGCAGCCAGCAAACGACGTCCGACAACAGCCGCAACACCGAAGCCGCAAATAACGTCTCCGTACAAAACAACCTCCCCAACGCAGACGCCGGCGCGCAGCCAAGCGGGTCGCAGGAACAGAAGCAGGAAGAGACGACCAACTACGAAATCGGCAAGACTGTCCGAACGATCGTCCGCGAGCAGCCGCAGCTCAAGCGCATCAGCCTCGCGGTCATGGTCGATGGCATCTTCACGAAAAATGCCGACGGCACTGTGACGTGGGCCGAGCGTCCTGCCGACGAACTTGCCCGCATCGCAACCCTCGTTCGTGGCGCCATCGGCTACAACGAGGCTCGCGGCGACCATGTCGACGTCGTGAGCATGCGCTTCACGGGCCCTGAGGAAGGTCCCGAGCCGGCACCACTTTCTTTCTGGTCTCGCGTCGACAAGGGCGATCTATTCCGCCTCGCCGAGAATGGCCTGGTCGGCCTGGCAGTATTGGCCGCCCTCCTCTTTGTATTGCGGCCGATGGCCTTGCGTGTCTCCGTCGCGACAGGCGGAAAAGCCGATGCGATCAACGCCGACAGTCAACAAGCAGCACTGACGGGCGCCGACGGTGCGGCGCGCCTCGAAAATGACGAGGGTGAGATGACGCTCGTAGCCAATGTGGAGGGAGCCATGCGCACCGCTTCGATCAAGCGGGTCGCCGCTCTCGTCGAGGAGCGACCCGAAGACAGTGTCGCGATGCTTCGCAACTGGCTCGCGGAGGCCAACTGATGGCCCAAGTGGACGAACAGCGACTTCAGGGGCGGCAAAAAGTCGCCATCCTGATGCTCGCTTTGGGCCAGCAGCCGAGCACCAAGCTGCTCAGCCTTATGCATGAAGACGAGATCAGGGAAGTGTCGAGCGCAATGTCCCTGCTCGGAAACGTGAAATCCGAGGTAGTCGAGCGCCTTTGCAACGAATTTGCCGACGGCATCGGTTCGCAGGGCAACATCCTCGGGAGCTTCGAAGCGACCGAGCAACTGCTCGCTCTCGCGCTGCCGCGAGAACGCGCTCAACAGATCATGGAGGAGATCCGCGGCCCGGCGGGCCGGACCATGTGGGACAAACTCGGCAACGTGAACGAGAACGTCTTGGCCAACTATCTCAAGAATGAATACCCGCAGACCGTCGCGGTGGTGCTGTCGAAACTGAAGCCAGATCATGCTGGCCGGGTCCTAACGCTCCTGCCTGACAGTTTCGCGATCGAAGTCGTCATGCGCATGCTGCGGATGGAGAGCGTCCAACGCGACATCCTGGAGGGCGTAGAACAAACGCTGCGGTCTGAGTTCATGTCGAACCTCTCGCGCACCAGCCGTCGTGATAGCCACGAAATGATGGCCGAGATCTTCAACAGCCTCGATCGTCAGAGCGAAGCGCGTTTCGTCTCCGCACTCGAAGAGCGCAACCGAGAGGCGGCCGAGAAGATCAAGTCGCTGATGTTCACGTTCGACGACCTGTTGCGACTGTCGTCCGAGCACATGCAGGTCCTGCTCCGCTCTGTGGCCAAGGACAAGCTGCCGCTCGCCCTCAAGGGCGCGTCCGAGCCGCTCAAGAAACTGTTCTTCAGCAACCTGTCCGAGCGCGCCGGCCGAATGCTGCGCGACGACATCGAGGGACTCGGCCCGGTCAAGCTGCGCGACGTCGACGAGGCGCAGAGCGCGATCGTCGCGACCGCCAAGGATTTGTCACAGCAAGGATTGATCGACGCCAACGAAGCTGCCTCCGAGGAGATGGTGTATTGAGCATGGAAGCGCTGCTATACGCGGCGGCCGAGACGGGCAAACGTCCTCCTGCGGCCAATTTCATCGGCATCCTCTACGCCGAGGATTTCGACGATCCGTCGCCCTTCCCGTCTTCGACCGTTCCCAGTGATGAGCCTGCCGACGCGCCCCCCGTGTTGACCCAGGATGACGTCGACGCGGCCGTCACCGTCGCCGTTGCCACCGCGCGTCGCGAATGGGAAGCAAGTGCGGCGCGGGAACGAGCCAACCTCGTCACGACACTCAAGACGGGTCTCGCCGATGCGAGCCGACAGGCCGAGTCCATCACCTTCGCCGTAGCCGAAGGCACCGTGAAAACGATCTTCGCGACCCTGGCCGGAGTGCTCCCGAGAGCCTGCGGCGAACATGGCCCGAAGGAAGTGCGCGCGCTCCTGGAGCGGCTGCTTCCAATGCTGCGCGCCGAGCCCAAGATCACCATCCGTGTCCACGCCGATCTCGTCGCCG
>JBBQIO010000433.1:0-4258 GCA_038325015.1 Polyangia bacterium | reverse complement strand
CCTCCGACCTGGCCAACGTGCACGGCACGGTGACGCTTCTCGACGCCGCCCGCCGCGGCCAGGTCAAACGCTTCGTCTACGCCGCGTCGTCGTCGGCCTATGGCGAAAAAGCGCCCGGCGAATCCAAGGTCGAGACCATGGCCTGCGATCCGCTGTCGCCCTACGCCGCGTCGAAGCTGGCCGGCGAGCACTACCTGCGCGTCTTCTATGTAAGTTACGGCCTGCCGACGGTGGCGCTGCGCTATTTCAACATCTTCGGGCCGCACCAAGACCCCAAAAGTCAGTATGCCGCGGTCGTGCCCAACTTTATTACCGCGGCGTTGAGCGGGCGCAACGCGACGATCTACGGCGACGGCCTACAGTCGCGCGATTTTTGCTTCGTCGAAAACGCCGTCGAAGCCAACCTTTTAGCGTGCACCGCCGAGGGCGCTGCGGGCGAGCTGTTCAACGTCGCGTGCGGCGAATCGGCGACTTTGCTCGACGTGGTCGCGGCGATCGGGCGGGCGACCGGCGGCACCCTCGGCGTCAACCACGAGCCGGCGCGGACCGGCGATATTCGCCACTCGCGGGCGGTGATCGACAAGGCCAAGCGCGTCCTCGGCTATAGCGGCAAGGTCAAGTTCGCCCAGGGTCTGGAGCGGACCGTCGCTTGGTACCGCGCTCAGATGGCTCGGGGCTGACATGCGCAGCATGACCGGCTACGGTCGCGGCGCCGCGACCACCGCCACGCAGCGTTTTGTCGTCGAGCTGCGCGCGGTGAATCACCGTTTTTTGGAGCTCAAGATTCGTCTACCGTGGCCCGAGCCGGCGCTCGAAGCGCTCTTGACGCAGCGAGTGCGGGCGCGCCTCGAACGCGGCGCGGTCGCGATTTCGATCAAGGAAGAGGGCGGAGCAGCGCTCGAAGAGGTGCGCGTGGATTTGCCGCTGGCGCACAGCTATGCGCACGCGCTCAGGACGCTGGCCAAGGAGCTGGCGCTCGACGGCTCCGCCAGCTTGACGCTGGTCGCCGCGCAGCCCGGGGTCTTGTCGGTCGGCCAAACGGTGATCGATGCCGAGGCGCTGTGGCCCACCCTCCTGCCCGCCGTCGACGCGGCGCTGGATGCACTGATCGAGAGCCGCTCCCGTGAGGGGGCGCGTCTGGGCGAAGATCTATCGGCGCGTGTCGACCTGTTGAACAAGCTGACCGTCGAGATCGAAGCGCTGGCCAAGGATGCGCCGGATCAGGCGCGGCAGCGGCTGGCAGCACGGCTCGAGCGCGCGCTTGGACCGAGCGACGTCACGGTCGATCCGCAGCGGCTGGCCCAGGAGGTCGCGCTCTTGGCCGACAAGCTCGATGTCACCGAGGAGCTGACCCGTCTGACCACGCACCTCGACGAGCTGCGGCGCCTGTTCGCGGCCGCCGGAGCCAACGGCCGCCGTCTCGATTTTCTGACCCAGGAGATCAATCGCGAGATCAACACCATCGGCAGTAAGAGCCAGGCCACGGGCATCACGCAGCGGGTGATCGACGCCAAGGCCGAGCTCGAGCGGCTGCGCGAGCAGATTCAGAACATCGAATGAAGCTGGTCAACATCGGCTACGGCAACGTCGTTGCCGCCCCGCGCGTCGTCGCGGTCGTCGCTCCCGAATCAGCGCCCAGCCGCCGGCTCAAGGACGAAGCGCGCGCCGCCGGACGGCTGGTCGACGCCACCGAAGGGCGCCGCACCCGCTCGCTCATCATCACCGATACCAACCACGTCATTCTGTCGGCGCTCTCGGCCGGCGCCATCGCCGAGCGGATCGAAGGTGCGCCGACGCTTGCGCAGCGCAAGACCAGGGAAGAGGATCTGTCATGACCGACATTGCAGCGCCCCTCAGAGGTCTGTTGATCGTCGTGTCCTCGCCGTCGGGCGCCGGCAAGACCACGCTGTGCCACCGCCTCATCAAAGAATTCCCCGGCGTCGTGTTCTCGGTCTCGTACACCACGCGCGCCAAGCGTCGCGGCGAAGAGGAGGGGGTCGACTACCACTTCGTCAATCGCACGACCTTCGACCAGATGGTCGCAGAGGGCGAGTTCGCCGAGTGGGCCGAGGTGCATGGCAATCGCTACGGCACCACGTCTTTAGCCGTCAAAGAGGCCCTCGAAGGCGGTAAGCACGTGCTCTTCGACATCGACTACCAGGGCGCGCGTCAGCTCAAAGCGCGCTTCGAACGCGACGCGGTTTTCATCTTCGTGCTGCCGCCGTCACTGGTGGTGCTCGAAGAGCGGCTGCGCAAGCGCGCCACCGACGCGCCCGACGCGATCGAGCGCCGGCTCATCAAGGCCCACGACGAGATCAACGCGCTCAAATATTATGGCCTTTACCAGTATCTGATCGTCAACGACGACATCATGTCGGCCTACGATCGGCTGCGCGCCATCTACCTGGGTGAGCAGTCGACCATCGATCGGATGGGCTGGGTGGCGGAAAATCTGGTCAAGGAAGCCGAACAGAAGACGCCCGCGTAAGCCCTCCCTAACTGCTTGCTTTTTCAGCTATTTCTGCGGCCGCCATTGTGGCGCCCTCGGGAGTAGGCTATTTGTTCATGACATGCTGCGGCTAGAAGAGCTCGTTGCTCGCATCCAGAGCTACCATCCAGTCGCCGACGTAGAGCTGCTTCGCCGCTCGTACGATTTTGCCGCCAAGGCGCACGATGGCCAGCTGCGCCGGTCGGGCGACCCGTACGTCGTTCATCCGCTAGGCGTCGCCGCGATCATCGCCGAGCTCAAGCTCGATGTCTCCTCGGTGTGTGCAGCGTTACTGCACGACTGCGTCGAGGACACGTCAGCCACCACCGAGGAGATCACCAAGCTGTTCGGTCAGGAGATCGCGTTCTTGGTCGAGGGCGTGACCAAGCTCGGCAAGATCCCCTGGAACACGCGCGAAGAGCGGCAGGCCGAGAACTTCCGGAAGATGCTGCTCGCCATGGCGCGCGATATCCGCGTCATCTTGATCAAGCTGTGCGACCGCGTCGACAACATGCGCACGCTCGACGCCATGCCGGTCGACAAGCAGGAGCGGATCGCGCGCGAGACGATGGACATCTACGCCCCTTTGGCCAACCGACTGGGCATCCAGTGGATCAAGACTGAGCTTGAAGATCTATCATTCAAGTACCTGGAACCAAAGGAATACAAGGAGACCTTCGACAAGCTCGCCAACTACCACAAAGAGCGCCAGAGCTACATCGAAGAGGTCAGTAAAGTGCTCGCCGAGGAGCTCGCCGTGGCCGGCGTCGAGTGCAAGGTCTACGGCCGGCCCAAGCACTTGTGGTCGATCTACCAGAAGGTCAAAAAGACCGGCCGCGAGCTCGAGCAGCTGTTCGACATCGTCGCCTTTCGCGTCATCGTCGCCGACGTCCGCGCCTGTTACGAGACCCTCGGGGTTGTGCATTCCAAATGGACACCCATTCCCGGTCGCTTCAAAGACTTCATCGCTCTGCCCAAGCCCAACATGTACCAATCGCTGCACACCTCGCTGATTGGGCCGAGGGGCGAGCGCATGGAGGTGCAGATTCGGACCGCGGACATGCACCGCGTCGCCGAGGAGGGCATCGCCGCGCACTGGCGCTATAAAGAGGGGCGCCCGGCGCTCGATAACCACGGCGAGGGCAACAGCAAGGACGACAAAGACGCCAAGCGCTTCGCCTGGCTGCGCCAGCTCATGGAGTGGCAGCGCGACTTGAAGGACCCGACCGAGTTCATCGAGACCGTCAAGATGGACATGTTCGCCGACGAGGTTTACGTCTTTACGCCCAAGGGCGACGTCAAGGCGCTGCCCAAGGGGGCCAACCCGATCGACCTGGCCTATTCGATCCACACCGAGGTCGGCAATCACTGCTCGGGCGCGCGCGTCAATGGACTGATCGTTCCTTTGCGCTACACGCTGCGCAACGGCGACACCGTCGAGATCATCACCTCGCCCAATCAGAAGCCCAACAAGGACTGGCTCAAGTACGTCGTCACGTCATCGGGCAAGGCCAAGATCCGAAACTACCTGCGCTCGGCAGAGCGCGAGAAGAGCAAGGTGCTCGGCAAAGAGCTCCTTGAACGCGAGTTTCGCAAATACGGCGTCTCGTTCGCCAAGCTGTACAAGGCCGGCGAGATCGACAAGGCTTCGGCGCAGCTCAAGGTATCCGGGCCGGACGAGATTCTCGTCGCGGTGGGCTATGGCAAGGTGCTGCCGGCGGACGTCGTCGAGGCGGTGCTGCCCGAGAGCGAGCGCAAGGTGGTGGCTGC
>JBBQIO010000432.1:0-4263 GCA_038325015.1 Polyangia bacterium | reverse complement strand
CGAGGAAAGCGACGACGGCGAATTAGTCGACTTAACTGAATTCACGCTCGAAGAGCTTCTGCCGCACGCATTCCGCGGCGATTCGCTGATCTGAGCCAGAGCCCAAGACTCTCCGATGAGCGGCTATCGCATCCGCGGCGGCACCCTGGTGACCGTCGACGACAACGAGCGCGTCCTTCAGGGGGACCTCGACCTAGTCGATGGCCGCATCACCGCGCTCGGCGCCGAGCTGCCGCCGCCCGCCGACGGCATCGAGTCGATTGATGCGACTGGCTGCTTCGTCATGCCCGGCCTAGTGCAGGCCCACGTCCATCTGTGCCAGACACTGTGTCGCGGTGCCGCCGACGACCTTCCGCTCTTGCCGTGGCTGCGTGAGCGGGTCTGGCCCTACGAGGCCGCGCTCGACGACAGCGCGCTGCGCGCCGCGGTGCGCCTCGCCGCAGCCGAGCTGCTCCTTGGCGGAACCACGGCCATCCTCGACATGGGCACGGTGCACCACACCGACGTGATCGGCGAGGAGCTGGCGCGCATCGGTCTGCGCGCAGTGATCGGCAAAGCGATGATGGACGTGGGCGACGGCGTGCCCGCCGGGTTGCGGGAAACGACGCGCGACTCGATCGCCGAGTCCGACGAGCTGCGCCGCCGCTGGACCGGCGCCGGAAGCGGCCGACTGAGCTACGCCTACGCGCCGCGCTTCGTCCTGTCGTGCTCCGAAAAATTGCTGCGCCAAGTGGCCGAGCGCGTGGCCGACGGCGCCCGCGTTCACACTCACGCGTCGGAGCAGCTGGCCGAGGTTGAGGTCGTGCGGCGCGAGCGCGGCGCCGACAACATCACCTACCTATCGCAACTCGGGCTCGACGGACCACGCGCGGCGTTCGCCCACTGTGTCCATCCGACCGCCGACGAGCGCGCGCTGCTCGCCGCGCGCGGCACGCATGTCGTCCACTGCCCGTCGTCGAACCTCAAGCTCGGCTCGGGTATTTCGCCGATACCCGAGATGGTCGCCGAGGGAATCTCGGTGGCGCTCGGCGCCGACGGTGCGCCGTGCAACAACAACCTCGATGGATTCTTGGAGCTACGGCTCGCGGCGCTCCTACACGCTCATCGCGTCGGCGCCGGAAAATGGACCGCCGCGCAGGCGCTAGCCGTGGCCACGCGAGGCGGAGCGCGCGCGCTCGGATTGGGCGACGAGATCGGCGCACTCGAGGTCGGACGACGCGCCGACGTGGTGATCGTGGATCCGCGCGCGCCGCACGCCACGCCACATCCGCACGCCGTCTCGGCGCTGGTCTATGCGGTGCAGAGCCGCGACGTGCGCGACGTCTTCGTCGATGGTCGACTCTTGGTGCGACAGCGGGAGCTGACCGCGCTCAGCGGGCTTTGGCGGGACGAGGTCGTGGCGACCGCTTCGGCGGAGGCGGCACGGATAGCGGCGAAGCTGCGCTGACCGGCGCGCTCCGTTTGACGCCCCGCTGCGTCGACGGCTCCTCGTCGGCAACATGGTCGCTCTGAGCGTTCGGGCCGGCGATACCCGCGTCGTCGACGGCGACGCGCACCGCATCGGCACGGCCCGCGATCAGCGCTCCGAGCGTGCTGTCGGCGCTCATCGCGCCCACGTCGCCGAACAGCGCGCGCGGCAGTCGCAACGGAAACCCGTCCTTTTTCTTGTAGGTCGGAATCACCAGCCGACCCATCGCTCCGCCGGCGCCCGCCGCGATAAGCGCCCGGATGGTCTCCTCTTCGATGAAGGGAACGTCAACCGGCCACAAGAGGGCACCGCGCGCGATCGACGGCAGCGCGGTCAACCCCACCTGCACCGACGACATCACGCCGCGCTCCGGACGCGGATTGGCCACCCACGCGACCCCCGGCGGCAAGGCCTTGCGCACCGCTTCAGCGTCGGGCGGACCGACCACCACGACCAGCCGCTCGACCCCGGCCGCGAACGCGGTGCGTCGGATGCGCTCGATGAAGCGCTGCCCGTTGACGTCGGTTTCGAGTGCCGCTGATCGCCCCTGTTCGCCATGCGTCGTTGCCAACACCATTGCGTAAATCACTCGCTGAGCTCCTGTTCGAGGTTGAGTGCCGATGTTTCGGAATCGTCAATAAGTACGATCGGCGCCGAGTCGGCTTTCGCACGCGTACCTTGGCGCGCGGCGCGGACTTGGACCAGCTCCGCGGCGATGGCCACCGCGATCTCGGCCGGAGTCTGGGCGCCAATCGAAAGTCCAATCGGCGCGTGCAGGCGAGCCCATCGGCCGGCGAACGCCGCGGAACTGTCCGAGCGGAGCTCGAGCCGCCGGCGAAACAGCGCGATCTTGCGCGCCGATCCGATGAGGCCGAGATAGGCCAGCGGCAGCGGCAGGAGCTGCTCGATGAGACGCTGGTCGTCCGCGTGGTCACGGGTCACCACGACGACGTAGCTGGCTTCGAGCGCGACCGGTGCGCCGGCAAAGCGCCAGGCCCGAACATCGAAGCCGTCGAGAAAATCTTCGTCGTTGGGCAACGCTTGATCGTCGTGTAGCGCGGTCTGCGCGCGAAAACCGAGCGCGCGCGCCATCGGCAGAAGCGCCGTCCCGACGTGGCCGCCGCCGCAGATCACCAGGTGGGGCGGCGGCAAGAGCGGCTCGACGAAGACCTCCATCTCGCCGCCACAGCACATCGCCAGCTGCCGGGTGAGGTGATAGCGATAGAGGCGCGGCTCAACCGCGCCCGCCGAGAGCATCGCGACCGCCTCGTCGATGACCGCCATTTCCACCCGCCCGCCGCCGATGGTGTCGACGCTCGTACCGTCGGAAAACACGACCATTCGTGCCCCTGCTTTGCGCGGCGTAGAGCCACTGGTCCGCACCACCGAACACAGCGCGCACGGGCGCAGCGCGGCGCGAGCCTGCGCGACTGCGTCGAGCGCGTCAGGCGCGGTCCCGTTCAGTGTCACGGCAGCGCCACGATTCGTTCAGCCAACGGATAGGCCATCCCCGCGGTTACGTGCACGAAGCGATGACCCGCGCCTTGGGTGCCCTGTCCGGCTGTGAACTGCAAATGCGCATGGCCGAGCGCATCGGTGGTCGACGCCGCGCCCCCGGCATCGGTGAAGTCGTCGACCAAGATGCGACCTGCGACCGCCGCGCCGGACATCGGCGCCCCTAAGCCATCGGTGACCTGCACCTCGACCCCGAGCGGCTCACCGGCCGCGGTCGCCGTCACCCGCCACAGCTTGGGGTCGGCCATGGCGAACCCGGTCGCCGCATCTGCGAGAAGCACGTCGATCGTCGCGGCAAAGCCGTCGGCCGACGCGGCGAGCAGCGGCACGTCGACCTTGTCCGGCGTGTCCTCGTTGGTGTGATAGTAGGGCCCGTTAACCGCGGTCGAAACCGTGGGCACGCCGGAGCGGTACATACCCTGAATGTCGGTCGGGATGATGCCACCGAGAATCGCGGCCACCGCTTCGAGCCCAATGATCAGCGGATAGGGCGTGGTGAGCGAGGAACCGTTCAGCGCGTCCGACAGCACCGTCTGGTTGGAGCGGCCGATGCCGATGAGTGACGGATTGAGCGCTGACGGCGTCTCGAAGTTGAGGTAGGTCAAGACCGCCTCGCGCGCGACGACGTCATGCTGCCGCAAAAAAGCGTAGCCACCGTACAGCGCAACCTCTTCGCCGTCGTAGGCGACGAACAGCAGCGTGTATTCCGGCTTGCCCCGCTGGGCGAAGTGGTCGGCCAACGCCAACAGCTCGGCCACGCCCGACCCATTGTCGGTGGCGCCGGCGAACCAGGTGTCGTAGTGCGCGCCGAGGACGATTTCGCTGCTCTGCTTGCCGGGCAGCATGCCGACCACGTTGGCGCCCACTGCCGGCGACGACGACGACATGACGTGGATCGATGCCGTGACCGTGTGGCCGCCGGTGACCGCGGCCATAATCGCGTTGCCGTCGTCTTCGCCGACGGTGACGGCCGGAATGCCCCCTTCGGCCTCCCAGTCGAAGCGCACCGATCCGACCTGCCGCAGGTTGGACGGCGCCTGCGAGATGTAGAGCATTGCAACTGCACCCGCCTGCATCACGTTGAGATACTGCGCCGAGCGATGGTAGCTGCCGTCGCGCACCACGAGCGCGACTTTGCCGGCCAGATCGACGCCCGCGACGTCGCTCGGGTGCGCCGTGTCGACCCACACCACGGCGCCGTCGGCCTGCCCCGAGCCAGATGCCTCGAAGACGTCGAAGCCGGGCGAGCTAGCCACCCCGTCGCTACCGACCGAGAAGGT
>JBBQIO010000431.1:0-4266 GCA_038325015.1 Polyangia bacterium | reverse complement strand
GCGTTCTGTGCCATCAGACGGGCGGACACTTCGTCGTTCCCGGAGCCGGGTTCGCCGTGTTCGGCGCGGACCTCAGCAGCGGTGAAAATGTGCGTGGACATTGGAATTACCTCTTTCGCGGGCCGTCGACGACGGCAGTCGGGAACGTGGGGGGCTGACCTGAGGCCACATCGCTGAGGCAGGGCCGTTCAGCGGAAAACCATCGGTCAAACGATGCTGCGTCCGGCTGTGGTGGGCCAGGAGACGGGCGGCGGAGCCGTACCCGTGCAAACGCTGCAGCGTTATTATCGCACGCCCCAAGGGTTCAGGCGGCTGCGTCCGGGGGTGTGTCGGACACGGTGCCAGTTTTGGGGTCGTACCAGCACGTCCCGCCGGTCGCCTCCGGCAACGGCGGCTCGGGAATGTCCGCACGAACGTCGGCTTCCAGGTGCCGCAGCGCGTCATCGTGAAGCAACCCCGCCAACTGGACTTCGAGCGCCAGAGCGTGATGTACCCCGGCCAGCCTTCCAGTGGATTCCGTAAGAGCCGCTACCACAACTTTGCGGTCAGACGCGGCCAGGGCGTCGATGGCGTCGGCGAGCTGCCGGGTCATTCTCCGGCCGTTGATGGTGAACATGTCGCTCATGTCGTTCTCCTAGTTGGTGTTGGTAGTACCGAGGTCGGAAAGGTCACGGCGACGCTGCCGCTTCTGGTGTTGGTGTTGCTGGCGTTCCGTCCGGGCACGGTCCCGGCAGGCGGGCGAGCAGAATCCGGGCCAGTCGTAATTGGTCGCTTCGATCCAGCCCGAGCAGCCGTCACACGTTGGGCTGCTCATGCGGCTGACCTGATCGGTGCATCGCTGACCAACCGGCTGTTGAAATCAGCGTGGAGCATTCCGTATGCGTCGAGGACCCGTGCGGCTCTCGTGACGTCGTCCTCTGTAGGTCCTTCGACAAACCCAAACGCGCTCGGTGGTGGTTGGTCTGTCGAGGTCGAGGTGACCGCCGCTGCGTCGGCGAACACTCCTGCCACAGCAAGAGGTTCGTCCTCGTCATGGCAGTCTTGAAAAGTGATCTCGCTCGGTAGCGAGGGCGCGTCTGTCGTCGTGGTGTTCTCGCCGGGAGCGTCTTCTTTTACTGCTTCGTGCTCGCTATCGCTCGCCCTGTATCTATAGAGGGAGACATTTTGTCTCCCTGAGCCGGCATCCTCAGGGAGCATGGGTTTGTCTCCTTGAGCAGACAGCTCAATGTCTCCCTGAGTGTCTCCCTGAGCGTCAGGAATCCGGAGTCCGTAGACCTGAGCGGAGACGTGCTTCTGTCCACGCTGCACCACCTTCAGCCACCCATCTTCCTGAGCCTCGCGGCTCCACCGCTGCACCGTTCGCGTAGTGACGCCTAGGCGCGACGCGAGCCATCGGCGGGTAGTCCGCTGCACCGTTCCGTCAGACTTGGCGCGGTCGGCCAGCAGCAACAGAAACGGCCGCAGCCGCCGTGGCGCCTCCCGGTTAACGGCTGTCTTCCACACCCGCGGACGAGCGAACATCTCGCCGGTCACAGCAGCACCTCGCGCACGACCACGGGTCGCTTGCGATCCTGCAACCAGGCGAGCAGGTCCGGCAGCGTTGACAGGGCGGTCATCCAACAGCCCTGGGCGGCGTTGTACTGACGCAGAACGCCCGCCTGCTGGAGCATGTACGAAATCCGGCTGCCTCGAACGTGCGCGGTGTTCTGACTGACGATGTCGACGTATACGACATGGTCGGGCTTCATCCGGCACGCTGCCCGAGGTAGTCGCTCGTCCCGGGGTAATACCTGTTTGGCCGTGGGAGATGTGCCCGCCTGCGACGCTCAGGTAGGTCGGGTGCAACGCTGTACTTGATCGCCGGATACGGCGTCATGAGCCGCTCAGCGGTCCGCAGCCAGTCGAGCAGCGACCGACGTTCGTCGGATGGCAGCGTGTAGGCGAACGCCCGCAGGATTTCCACGGTCGGTTTCATGCGACCACCGCCAGGACGCGGACGATTTGCACGGCGTACTTACCGCCGCCGCAGGCCGCTGCACGCACACCCGAAACGAAGTCCGGCTTAGCGGTGTGGGCGTGGTGATCGTGGCAGAACGGGCAGGAAACGGCCATCACAATGCGGGAGTTGCCGGACCGTGCGACAACCACAAAACTGGCTGCTGCAACTTGCCAAACCGCAGCAGGGGCATAGGCCGTTTTGTCGCCGGCAACGTCTAGAATCGGACGTGAGGCGTTCCGGGATGGGTGCTTCTCGTGGCGGGGCTCGTGGGCGTGGTGGCCGCGAGCCCCGTTTTCGGCCCTCACGCCGCGCCGGGCAGGTTCGTACCGGAAAGCAGCGGGCGTAGCCGCTCAAGCTGCTCCGGCGTAAACGGCGGTGCTTCCGCCAGCAGCTCGGCGATTCGTTCTTCGACGGAGATCCGCCGGTAGTCGAGATCCGCTGCTTTGAACTGCGGGCTGTCCGCACCGTAATGGCCGAGCAGGACGTTCCGCGTGCCTTTTTTACTTCGTGCCAGTGGCGAGTTAGCCACAACAACCCTCCGAGCGCGTCAAAAATCGACGTCGCCCAAAGAGTTGACGTTAAGTGTGCTGCACTTATCCCCGGGTCAGCACGTTCGGACTGAAGTTGTGTTGTTCTACTAAGCGTAGTACGGGCGCCGGGATCAGATGTGGCGTGACACGCGGCAGTGCGCACCGAATCCGCGCCGACCCACCTGCTCGGCGTACAGCTCATCCACCGTCCGCTCCAACGTCGTCCATAGCTGCCGGAATGTTTGGTGGCACGTCGGGTCGGGACAACTGATGTCGACCCCAGTCTCGCCGTCGCGGTTCTCGTACACCGGTGGGTGCCCAAGACGCGCCGCGTCGTAGGTGCCTCTTTGCGGAGCACCCTCGTAGGTGTAACGGCCAATTTGGAATATCAGCCTCTGCGGGTGGCGGCCGTGGCCTGTACACACGTAGTCGATACAGACGCGCTGCTTCCCTTCGGGCTTGGTCACGTTGATCGGCTGTCGACGACGTCTGCGGGTCATCACTTCCACGCGATCTGAACCGTATCGGAGTCGAAGCGCTTTCCCCTTTTGGTTGCAGGCAGGATCGTGATTTGCAGCAGTGTCTCGACAACCTCGCGCCTGGCCGTCAATGACAGGGTCGCCCATGTAGATGAAGGGTCGCGGCTCCCCACCAGACCACCGATGACGCCCGACTGCGCCTGTGATGCGACTGCTGCTTGTAGCTCATCCAGCCGGGTGCGCAGCCGCGAGGTAATCGCCCGTAGCTGGTCAGCCGTTAGTACCCCGTCCGCGAAGTCCACGGCTAGCCGCTCAAGGCGGTCACGCACTTCCACTGCCTCTGCTGCGGCCGCAATGCCGCCAGACGCTGAGTCGCGGTTGAACAGTGAGACCGCATCGGGTTGAGATAGGCGTCCAAGGACCACACCGGTTACGAGATCGTCGACCTTGGATGCGACGCGGTAGACACCCGAGCATCCGCCATCACGGGGCGGCGGGCAGGCGTAGGCAGGTGCGCCCGTGGACGACGTGATCCTGGCGATCATTGGACTGCCACACTTGGAGCAACGAGCGATACCGGTCAGCAGGTAGCGCCGCACATTGGTCAGGTTCGGGCTTGCGGCCCGGCCATTCAAGACTGCTCTGACAGCGTTCCAGGTTTCGTCGTCGAGGATCGCCGGCCACGCAGCCGGGCCTATGTCCTTGCCTTGGTGGCGTCTGCGTCCGGCGACCCGTTCGGATGTGAGCACATGTTTTAACGCTGGGCGGCTCCACTGCTGCGCCCGCGTCGGCTTGATCCCGTGAACCTGGAAGTCGTCGATTATGTTCGCCAGTGGCTCTCCCGCGATGACGCGACGTGCGGCCTCGCGAATTGCTGCTGCTTCTGGCTCGATCACCGTAACGAAATCGTCGGCGTACCCGAACGCACGACGGCCACCCGCAGGTAGTCCTTGCTGTGCGAGTTCGAGGTGTTTGCGGGCGACCCGTCGGCCGGTGTCCTCTGACGCCTTAGTAGCTACCGACACGAGCATTCGTGCGACCATCCGTCCGCCGCTGGTCGCGAGGTCAAGTTCCCCTGTCACAGCCGCGAATCCGACCTTCGGTCGTGACTCGTAGACGTCAAGCAGGTCGTCAAGGTCACGGGTCCGCCTAGCCACCCGGTCCATGTCGTAGACCACGAGAGCGTCGCGCTGGCCGTTGCGGAGGTCGTCGAGCAGGAGCTGCCAGCCGGGGCGCACCTTTTTCTTGTCGAACGCGC
>JBBQIO010000430.1:0-4274 GCA_038325015.1 Polyangia bacterium | reverse complement strand
CCGGATGGCTTTTGCGCAGATCGGGATACTCGTTCCGCAGATCCTTGGGCACCGACAGATCGCGCGGATTGATCGCGAGATCGTCCGGCATGCTCTGGTCGACGTAGAACGACAAGTCACTGAGGTCGCGCGGGTAGGTCTCGACGCCGAGATCGATTGGCGGATTGCGCGCGGTCGACTTGTCAGGCGGCGTCGTGAACAGTGAATTTTCATGGCAGCCGACGCTGCTCGCGACCAAGGCGCCGACCGTCAGGATGCGCAGCGTCCAGCGAAGCAAAGCTCGAGTCGGCAGGAGTCGCACGTCGACCAGTATATGTGGCCAGCTTGAATTCGCGCGACGAATCGCCGAACGTGTGGCGACTCGACATGATCTTTCCCACACCGAAGGAGTCGCGATGAACCGGCCGTTGCTGTTTTCCGCCGTGCTGCTGTCTGGCCTGGCTGCACTTTTGGCATCCGGCGTCGCCGCGGCGCAGCTGACGCCGGCCAGCCCACCGACGACGGGCGCGTCCTGCGACGACCTGCCGCTGCCACTGCTGGCGACAGCGCTGCGCATGGAGATCACGGCGCTGGCCAAGAAGTCGACGCCGCTGGCGTTTCCCGGCCGCGCCATCGCCTCGTCGGAGTACGCGCGCTCGACGTTGACGCCGCTGGCCCAACTCGCCGAAGCCGGCGACCTGCGCGCCTTTTGCGCGGCCCTGACCACGCGTTTCGCCTGGTTCCGTGTCAGTGCTCAACCGATTTTGCTTACCGGCTACCACACGCCGTCACTGCCCGGCAGCCTGACGCAAGACGCGACCTACCGCTGGCCGCTTTATCGTCGGCCCCCGGACGCCAACAGCTACTCGACAGCGCAGATCCTCGGCGGCGCGCTCAACGGCAAAGGGCTCGAAGTCGTATGGCTGAGCGATCCGTACGATGCATTGGCACTGCACGTCGAGGGCGGTGGCAACATCCTTTTGGCCGACGGGCAGACCATCCACATCGGCGCCGACGGGCACAACGGCATGGCCTACCAGAACGTGTCGAAGCTGCTCGCCGCCGACGGAAAAATGCCCTCCGGCCCGGCCCCGGTGACGACCAAGCCGGGCAATCCCAAGGCGCGAAAATACTTCACCGAGCACCCGGCCGAGCTCAACGTCTACTGGTCAAAAAACCCACATTTCGTCTATTTCAAGCGCTCCGCGCACGGCGGCGGCGGCAAGCTCGGCGCGCTCACCCCGGGGCGCTCGATCGCCATCGATCCGGCCTTCGTTCCGTTCGGCGCCGCGCTCTTCATTCGGGCTCAGAAACCGGTCATCGCCGACGGCCAAGTCACCGGATTTGTTCCGTATACCCGCGTCGTTTTGGGGCAGGACACGGGCGCCGGAATCAAGGGCGCCGGTCGCATCGACGTCTATTTCGGCGAGGACGCATACGCGCAGCAGGCGGCGCAGATCACCTCGGTCAAGGGCGACGCCTACGTGTTACTCGCGCGTTAAGCCGGTTTCGCTGAAACTGCCCGATGGAATAGCGCACTACCAAGCGCTGTTAACCTCCCGATGTATCGAAACGGAACATTTTGCGCCCCGCGGACACCAACGGTGACGCTATGACCGACTCGCGAGAAGAGCTTGTCCGGTTTGAGAAGGTTTCAAAAATATACGAAATGGGCGAAGTACAAGTCCGCGCCCTGCGCGAGGTCGACTTCACGATACACACCGGCGAGATGGTGGCCATCATGGGCGCGTCGGGCTCGGGCAAGTCGACCATGCTCAACATCCTGGGCACGCTCGACCGACCCTCGAGTGGACACTACTTTCTCGACGGCGAGCCGATCGAATCGCTCGATGAGTACGAGCTGGCGCACCTGCGCAACCGCAAGATGGGATTCGTCTTTCAGTCGTTCAATCTGCTCGGCCGCGACACGGCGCTGGAAAACGTCGAGCTGCCGATGGTCTATGCCGGCGAGCGTCCGGCGCTGCGACACCGACGCGCGATGGCGGCGCTCGAACGCGTCGGGCTGGGCGATCGCGTCGACCATCTGCCGAACCAGCTCTCGGGCGGGCAGCAGCAGCGCGTCTCGATCGCACGCTCGATCGTCAACGAGCCACGCATCCTTTTGGCCGACGAGCCGACCGGCGCGCTCGACTCCAACACGACCATTCAAGTCATGGAGCTGTTTGTCGAGCTGCACAAGCAGGGCATGACGGTCGTGATCGTCACGCACGACCCATCGATTGCAAAGTACGCGGCGCGCGTGGTCAGCTTCAAAGACGGCATCATCGTTTCCGACGACCGTCGCGCCAGTTAGCCGTTTCGCGTTCGAGACCAGACCGGGACCCCGACGACGATGACACGACGAAGACTCAGCTTCGCAGCGGCCACCCTCCTCTTCCTTGCGGCGCCGCGCGCCCAGGCGGTGCGGCAGCTCACGCTCGAAGAGGCGGTGGACCTCGCGATGCGCAGCGACCCAGTGCTGGCCGAGACGCAGATCGCGAGCGACCGGGCCAAGAACGCCGAGCTCCGCTCGCAGCTCGATCGCGTGTCGATCAAAGTCGACGGTCAGCTGCAGGAGCTGTGGAACAAGACCAACATCGGCGGACCGAAGATCTACAACTGCACCGTCGCTGGCGTGGTTTTTCAGACCGATCCCGGGACGTGCTCGCAGCAGCCCGGGGGGGTCTCGTCGGTGGCCGGCGATCAAGCGCCCTCGACCGCGCAGGGACTGTTCAATCTGCAGGCGCAGGTCAACGTGCCGGTCTTCTCCGGCCTGCGCGTCGAGTCGATGGTGTCGCAGCGGCAAAAGCAGCGTGCAGTCACACTGCAGCAGATTCGCCAGCAGCGAAAAGACCTGGCGCTGTCGGTGGCGCGCGCCTACTGGGCGGTACGGCGGCTGTCGCTCGTGCGCGATGTCCAGGCCGATGCGCTCACCCGCTTGATCGACGCCGAAAAGGTGACCGACGCCCGCGTACAAGCCGGGCTGGCGCCGCCCATCGATCGCAATCGCGCGACGCTGCGGCGACTCCAGCAGCAGGCGACGTTGGCCGATTTTCGCGGCCAGGTGCGCGAAGCGATGGTGCAGCTTGCGGTCACGCTCGGGGTCAACGACGACCTGGAGCTGACCGACGCTCCGACCGTGGGTGATCAGGCGCCGCCGTCGATTGAGTCGCTCCTGTTGGAAGCCAAAAAGGGCCGCCCCGAGCTGGCCATCGCGCGCCTCCAGAGCGAAGCGCAGCACTACGCGGTGCGCGTCGCGCAATCGAATTATTACCCGCAGCTCGGCCTCTTTGGCCTGTTCCAGTATGGCAATAACTCGCTCAATTTCAGCTCTGGCGTGCGCAACTCGACCGACGTGGCCAATCCGTTCTCCAATCTGTCGGGCAACCTGACCCTGGGTGCGCAGCTGAACATGAACTTTTTCGACACGCTCAATACCTGGACCGGAACCCGCGACGCCAAGTACGAACAGGCTCGGCTGTACGCCGAGGAGCGCCGTTTCGGGCGCATTGTCGAAAGTGACGTGCGCCAAGAGCAGGCCAAGGTCGAGCATCTCTTCGGGCGACGGGCGCCGCTCGTCCTTGCGCGGGACGTCGCCCGCGACAACCTTAGTATATTGGAAGGGCGGTACAAGAACGGCGACGCGCTGGTCATCGAGTTTCTCGACGCGCAAGTCGAACTGTCGACAGCCGAATCGAATCTGGCCGATGTCACGGCCCAACTTTTCTTGGCTTGGCTGGAGCTTTCGGCCTCGCTGGGTCAGATTGTAGGAGCTGCCTCATGAGTACGGTCAAACGGTCACGCCGCTGGCCTTGGGTCGTCGGTGCCATCGCGGTTCTCGCCGGGGGCGCCGCGGTTTTCGGATCGCGTCACGGCGGGCCCAAAGAGCTCGATGCGTCGCTCATCGTCACCGTCAAGCGCGTCGATCTGCCGATCGACGTGGTCGAGACCGGCAAGATCTCGCCACGCGAAAAGGTGGAGGTCAAATCCAAGGTTGCCGGGCAGGTCGCCGAGGTCTTCGTCGACGAAGGGCAGTTCGTCAAAAAGGGCGCGCCGCTCTTGCGCATCGACGCTACCGACTTTCGCCGCGACGTGGCGCAGCGCGAGGCCGACGTACTGCAGCGCGAGGCCGACATCGAGCAGTCGAAGAACATGCTGGAGTTCGCGCAGCTGACCCTGGAGCGACGACAAAAAGGTCTCGACGCGCGCGGTGTGGCGCAGATCGACGTCGACACGGCGAAGAACGATCTCAAGTCCAAGCTGGTCGCGGTGCACACCGCCGAGGTGGTGTTGAC
>JBBQIO010000429.1:0-4279 GCA_038325015.1 Polyangia bacterium | reverse complement strand
AGATGGGCCACGGTGTCACCGGCCTTTTGGTCGGCGGCAGCTTTTCCCGGCTGGAGATTTTTGCCAACGCCTCGGGCCTGGCCTACACGGCGGTGGCGCCGGGCTGGCGACCAGGAGTCGTCGCGGCCGGCGGGCTCATGGCACCGCCGGTCGTCGGTGCGCTCATCCTCGCCCTGGTTCGCGGCCCGCGTCGGGCCCGCATTTTGTTGCTCGCACTGTCGGCCGCGCTGCTCTTCTCGTTGGCCGTCTGGGTGCGAACCGTGACCGGCTTCGTCGCCATGACGCCGGTCGCAGCGCTGCTTGGCATCGTCGCTGTGGGCTCGGGTCCGAGCCGTCGCCTGTTTACCGCGCAGCTGCTCGGGCTGTGCTTGGCGCTCGACACCGTGATGCGCATCGACTACCTGTTTTCGGCCAGCGTCCGCATCAACGGGGTCGATCTACCGTCGGACATCCGTGGCGTGGCGCAGGCCTTCGGCGGCAGCTATCTCGTCTGGGGCGCGCTGCTCGCCGCGACGTCGTTGGCGCTGGTCGCGGCAGGATTGTTCGTGGCACTGCGCGACAACCGTTCTCGCTAAAGGCCCGCGTATGAATAAATCGATCGAAGCTCGCTCCCCTAAAGGCCCAGCTGTCGTATTTTGCGACAGCGAGACCATCGCGGCCGCCACGCTACTCGTTGAGCGTGATCCGAAGAACCTCGCTGGGCTTGAACGTCACGACTCGCCTCGCGCTGATGGTGATCTCGTCGCCGGTCTGAGGGTTGCGCCCGAGCCGCGCCTTTTTCTCGCGCACCACGAAGTTGCCGAAGCCAGCAATCTTGATCTTGTCGCCGAGCACGAGCCGCTCCTTGATGACGTCGAACACCGCTTCGACGATGTCCGCAGATTCTTGCTTCAGAAAGCCCCCCACCGTCGCGTACACCTTTTCGACGATGGTTGCTTTGGTCATCGTTCGCTGTTCGGCCATTCAAACTCCATTTTTGCGTATGAATGGCGGCGCGACTCGGCTAGCTTCAAAAAAATGCGCCGCCAACAACAGATGCTTCGAAGGAAAAAGAGCCGCCGCGCATTAAGGTGCATGCGACTGTTCACCTGCCTCAATTTACTTGTCCTCGCGACCGGCTGCGGCGCGGGCAGCAGCGTTCGTCCGCCCGTCGATGCAAGCCCCAACCCCAAAGACGCCGAGCCAGGAGGCCACGTCGACCTGGGGACGTTGGATGCCGGGGCGCGTGTCGATGCCGGTGGCGGCGACCTCGCCGTCGCAGGTAGCCACGACTTGAGCATGACCCCCGTCGACGCCAGCTCTCGCTCCGACATGCCGTCGACCACGCTGTTTCCGGCGGGCACCTTGTGCAACAGCACTGGCCACACGCTGAAGCCGCCGACGGTGCTCAAGCACGTGATTGTGTTCCTGCTCGAAAACGAAGATTTCGGCAGCGTCAATGGCAACAAGAACGCGCCTTACATTAGCTCTTTGGCCGCGGCGTGCGGCTACGCGACGAGCTACAACGACAACTGTTTCGCCGACAACCTGGTCTCGCTGCCGCACTACTTGGCTCTGTCCTCGGGATCCAACTGCAACACCGGTCTCGACAAAGTGGGCACGGGCTGTATCACCGACGACAAAGATCCCACTGCACACACCCTGACGACAGCGTCGATCTTCAGTCAGGTCAGCTCTTGGAAGGCCTACCAAGAGGGCATGCCGGGCCCGTGCGCCAAGAAGAGCGGCGGCGTCAGCTACGCCTGCAAGCACAACCCGCCGGCCTATTACACGACTCTGGCCAGCTGCTCGACGGACGACGTCGGGCTGACGTCGTTGACCTGCGACGCGAACGCGAAAATGACGGCGTGTACTACCCCGTCCAATGCGCTGACCGACGATATCGCCAACGATACATTGCCGGCGTACGCGTTCGTCACGCCGAACTTGCTCAACGATATGCACGACGGGTCGGTGACCGAGGGCGACAACTGGCTCTACACCTACTTGCCATTGATTCTCGCGTCCAAGTCCTATCTGCGCGGCGAAGTCGCGGTGCTCTTGTTGTGGGACGAGCAAAGCACGACGACGTTCGGCGGCGCTACGCCCAACGTGTTCATCTCGCCCTATATCTCGGCGGGTACCCAGTCGACCACGCCGATGAATCACTTCGCGGTCCTGCGCGCGATTGAAAATGCGCTCGGCATCTCGACCTACCTCGGCTGCGCGTCGGGCACCCAGCCCGGCGGCGGCGCCTGCCCGGCGGGTTCGACGGCCGACGTGCGCAGCGCCCTGGGGTTCTGACAGCGGACGAGCTTGCGCGAACCGGGACAACGCGGCAGATCTGTCCCATGGCAACACACCCTCCCTGTGGCCTGTACCGGACCACACGCCCGCTCGGCGAGCTGCCTCCATCACGCCTGGTCTTCTTCCATAATCACGGAGATCCCGGCCCCGGCATCTACCTGCCGACGGGCTGGAATCTCAATCGCGTCGAGTGGCACGCCCAGGGGACGACGGTGCTCGATCCCGACTGGTCGAGCACGCTCGAGCCGCTCCTCGCCGAGGGGCTCTATTCGGTGCACACCGCGTTCGCCTGTTGCGGCAAAAACTGCGTGCAATTCCGCGCCGGTCAGCTGGTCCAACTGGGCTACGACGGTCAGGCCACGCCGATTCTGTTCGTCCCCGAATGGAGCACGCGCGGGTTGGGTTTTCCGGCCCACGGGTCGCGTCTCGACGGCGACCGGCTGGCAAACCTATCTCTGCTCACCGTTGCGCGCGGCGCCGAGAGCCCGCGCGAGACGATGCTGCATTGACCAAGCGAAGCGGAGCGCAAGGACCACAGCGGGCGAGCGTTTGTTCGCGATAGGAGCGACGTCATGGCCTGGATCAAAGTCCCGCCCGAGAATCATCCGCTTTTTCACGCGGCGCTGCCCAAGGACCGGCGCGTCGAGACGCAGAAGATGTTCGGCGGCGTCGCGGCCAAGGTGAACGGTCATATTTTTGCCGGGTTGTTCGGGCGGTCCACCATGCTGTGGCTTCCCGAAGACGAACGGCAAGAGGCGCTCGCGCTCGAAGGCGCCGAACGGTTCGATCCGATGGGGGACGGCCGGGCACGCAGCGACAAGATCATGTTGCCCGAGAGCATGATGGACGACGCGGCAGAGTTGCGGAGCTGGATCGCGCGCGCATTCGAGGCGGCGGCAAAATTACCGAAAAAGCTGCTAAAATAGCAAAATCAGCAAAAAAAAATAACGCTAATTATCTACTGATTTCGCCACACTTCGTTCAATGGCAGCAGCAGCGATACTTGGCGACCGACGGCTCGCTGAACTGACTCAGATCGGTGTTGCACGACTTCTGTCCCGCCGAGGTCGCGTAGCTCGTGCAGTCGGCGGCGATGGCCCAGGCTTCGACGCCGAAGCTGGCGAGGCCACGATTGGTGGTGCAGCCGTCGCTGCAGGCGAGCCCGACGCTGAAGCAGTAGGCGGCGCAGGTCGCGGCCGCAAACGGTCCGGATGCGGCGATCGAATCGGCCGACGTGCACGCGTTGGCCGTGAAGCCGGGCGAAAAGGCCAGGTCGGGTACTGGGGCAAGATCCGGCGCCATGACGTCGACAGGCCTGGCGTCGATGGCGGCCAGATCGACCGGGCCAGCGAGGTCGGGCAGGCCGCCGGCGTCGAAGGTCGGGTGGGGGCCGAGCGGCGTGAGCGCGACGGGCGCGCAATCCCCCCCGACATCGCACGATTGTGCGGGCGTTTCGTTGGGACACGACAGATTGCCAATGCAATTTTGGTAGAGCACGAAATCGAGGCGCTCGCGGCGACCGGCTTGGAAGACGAAGGTCGCAGCATCGCGAATCACCGGCTGGTCGCGCAGATAGGCGGTGACCTCGACGGTCACCGGGTCGCTCGGATGATCTGGGCCGGGGATGAGCGTGGCGACGAGCGGCATGCTCAGACAGCCAGTGACGCTGCCACCGCATAGCGGCAGGTCGGGAGTGCCGGCGAGCGTGTTGGTCACCACGATGCGCACTTTGTCGACTTGGCCGGGAATCGCCACGTCGCCCGCGCTCACCACCACCACGGTCTCGGTCCCGGCGCGGCACGCCCCGAGCCCGACGACGACGCACAAAAGTGTGAGACGTCGGCGCATCATCGCGTCGACTGAAGCGGCCCGCCGCCGAAGCTCGAGGCCGTGTAATTCTCCGGGTGGCTGAGCACCAGCCCGAGTGCGATCGCCCCGCCTACAACGAGCACACCGGCAGTCACGCCGAGCCCGATCGCAAGGCGTCGACGAC
>JBBQIO010000428.1:0-4283 GCA_038325015.1 Polyangia bacterium | reverse complement strand
TATTTTTCGCGGCCTGGCTGCGTCAGCCCACGGCATGGATCTCGCGTCGGCCGACTACATGGGCATGCTGGCGACGGTCATGAATGCGCTCGCGCTGCAAGATGCGCTCGAACGGTCCGGCGTGGTCACGCGCGTGCTGTCGGCCATCGAGATGCAGGAGCTGTGTGAGCCGTACATTCGCCGGCGCGCGATGCGCCATCTGGAAAAGGGGCGGGTGGTGATTTTTGCCGCCGGCACCGGCAATCCCTACTTTACGACCGACACCGCCGCGAGCTTGCGCGCGATGGAGATTCACGCCGATGTGCTGCTCAAGGCGACCAAGGTCGACGGGGTCTACGACAAGGACCCGGTCAAGAATGCCGACGCGCAGAAATTTCATCGTCTGACCTACATCGATGTCCTGCAGCGCAACCTCAAGGTGATGGATTCGACCGCTATCTCGCTGTGCCGTGACAACAAGCTGGCCATCGTCGTGTTCGATCTGCGCGCCCACGGCAACATCCGTCGGGTCGTGACAGGCGAATCGAGCGGGACCCTGGTCACCGACGAGGAGGACCGTCCATGGTGAACGACATCGTCAAAGATCTGGAAAACAGCATCACCAAGGCGCACGAAGCGCTGCGCAAAGAGCTCGCCAAGGTGCGCACCGGGCGCGCCAATCTGGCCATTCTCGACGGTGTGCGTGTCGACTATTACGGCACGCCGACGCCGCTCAATCAGGTCGCGTCGGTGTCGACGCCGGACGCGCGGCTGATCGTCATCAAGCCATGGGAGAAAAAATTGTGTCCGCTCATCGAAGAGGCGGTGCGCAAGGCCGAGCTGGGCGTCAATCCGCAGACCGATGGCGAGCTGGTGCGCATTCCGATTCCGGCGCTGACCGAGGAGCGCCGTCGCGATCTGACCAAGGTGACCAAGCGCATGGGCGAGGACGCCAAGGTGGCCATCCGCAATCAGCGTCGCGACGCCAATGACCTACTCAAAGAGGCGACTTCGGGCGGCGACATCTCCGAGGACGACGAGAAGACGGGACTGAAAAAAGTCCAGGATGCGATCGACAAAGGCATCGCCAAGGTCGACGAGATTATCGGCAAGAAGGAACACGAGATCATGGAAGTCTGACGGTCGATCTGGTCGATCCGGTCGATCCGGTCGATCCGGTCGATCCGGTCGATCCGGTCGATCCGGTCGATCTGGTCGTCTGGTCGATCTGGTCGATCTAAACGCGTAGTTTGTCGCCGCGCAGGAGCTGCGCCAGCGCTCTTCCCGTATAGGAATTTTTGACCCGCGCTACCTCCTCCGGCGTTCCCTCAGCGACGACATAGCCCCCGGCCTCTCCCCCTTCGGGTCCCAAGTCAACGACGTGCTGGGCGTGGCGCATGAAGTCGAGGTTGTGCTCAATCGCGATGACCGTGTGGCCGCGCATGACCAGCCGGTCGAGCGCAGCGAGAAGCACCTCGACGTCGAGTCCGTGAAGCCCGGTGGTCGGCTCGTCGAACAGAAACAGCCGCTGCCCTTTTTGGCTCTGCGACTCGACCAGGTGCAGGGCCAGCTTGAGGCGCTGCGATTCGCCGCCCGAAAGCGTCGAGGTCGACTGCCCGAGCTGCAAGTAGCCGAGCCCGACCTCGGCGAACGGCGCGAGCCGCGCGACCACGCGCGCTTCGTCGGCGAAGGCGCTCAGCGCTTGATCCACGGTCAGCGCCAAACATTCCAGAATCGTCAATCCGTGCCACTTTACGCGCAGCACCTTTTCGTCGAAGCGGCGACCGTCGCACTTGTCGCAGACCACCGTCACGTCGGCCAAAAAATGCATGTCCAGCGTGAGCGTCCCCTGCCCGGCGCAGCTCTCACAGCGCCCGCCACCCTTTTCGCGCGACACGTTGAAGGAAAATGCACCGGCGCTGAGCCCCAAGCGTTCGGCCTCGCGGGTCGACGCGAATCCTTTGCGCAGCTCGTCCATCGCCTTTAGATAGGTGGCTGGATTGGAGCGCGCCGAACGACCGAGCGGCTCTTGATCGACCAGCACGACGTCGTCGAACACGGCCAGCCCGTCGACGCCAGCGCAGGGCCCGACATAGTCGACCGGCTTGCCCTGTTGGCGGAGTGCCTGGGCATACAGCACATCGACCAGCAGCGACGATTTACCCGAGCCCGAGACGCCGGTCAGGCAGGTGAAGCGGCCGACCGGAAAATCGACGTCCACGTCCTTGAGGTTGTGGGCACGCGCGCCGCGCACACGAATCAGCGACGGAGGCTCGGGAAAATGGCGCGATGCCTCACCGTGCGTGCGACTGCGCAGATAGCGACCCGTAGAGGACGCTCGATCGCGCACCAGATTCGCGTAGCTACCGGCGAACACCACCTCGCCGCCGCGCGCCCCAGCGCCCGGCCCGAGATCAATGACGTGATCGGCGCGCTGCATGACTTCGGGGTCGTGCTCGACGACGACCACGGTATTGCCGCGCTCGACCAGCCGTTCGAGCACGCGCACCAAGCGATGCGCATCACGCGGATGTAAGCCCACCGAAGGCTCGTCCAGAACGTAGAGCGTAGAGGTCAAGCGGGCACCGAGCGCCGATGCCAGCGCAATGCGCTGCGCCTCACCACCCGAGAGCGTGCGCGCCTGGCGAATCAGGCTCAGATAGGACAGGCCGACGTCGTCGAGATAGCCCAGTCGCGAGTACAGCTCGACCAAGACCGGCTGTGCAGTGGCCAGGGCCTGTGGGCCAAACGTCGACTCGGCGGCGTGCAGCGCCTCGTTGAGCGCACCGACGGGAAGCTGCTCCAGCTCGGCGATCGAGCGCGTATCGAGCCGCACCGCGCGCGCCTCTTTACCCAGGCGTGTTCCGTTGCACGCCGCGCACAGGTCGTAGCCGCGAAAGCGCGACAACAGCACGCGCACGTGCATCTTGTATTTGCGCTTTTCCAGGTAGCGAAAAAAGCCGCGCACGCCATACCACTGGCCCTTTTTCCAGCCGCCGTCCTCGTAGTTGGGATCGCCGTCGAGCACCCAGCCACGCTCCGCGTCACTCAGCTCTCGCCACGGAATCGCCAGGCGGACGCGCTTTTTCTTTTTGGCGAATTTTTCCAGATCGTCTTGGCATTCGCGATTGGCCGGCGTTTGGAACAGCGCGATCGCGCCGTCGGCCAGGCTCTTGCGCGGGTCGGGGATGACCTTGTCCCAGTCGATGCCGATGGTGCGGCCAAAGCCCTGGCAAGCGGCGCACGCCCCGAGCGGCGAGTTGTAGGAAAAGAGCTGCGGCTCGGGTGGGCGCATCGAGGTCCCACAATGCACACACAGATAGCCCTCGCCGAGCCGCAGGACCTGACCGCGCTCGACGTGAACCTCCGCTCGACCCGCGCCGAGGCCAAAGGCGGCACGCAGCGCGTCGGTCAGGCGTGTCCGCTCCGATGGCGCTGCGCTCAGCCGATCGATGAGCACCGGCAAGCGCACGAGCGCGCCGAGAATTGCCGTGTCGAGACTGACGCCATCGACCACCGCGCCGTCGAGCAGCAGGCGATGATGACCATCGACGATCAGCGCACGCAGGACCTCGGCCGGATCGCGACCGGCGACATCGACCAGCGCGACGATCTGCACGCGCTGCTTGGGCGCCGTGGCGAGCACACGATCCGCCGCAAGATCCGCGGTATCGCGCACCAGGACGCGATCGCAAGTCGGACAGTGGACGGTTCCCACGCGCGCCATCAACAGCCGGAGATAGTCGGAGATTTCGGTGACCGTGCCGACCGTCGAGCGCGCATTGCGCACCCCGTTGCGCTGCTCGATGGCAATGGCCGGCGGCACACCGACGACGGCATCAACGTCGGGTCGCTCCATGCGTTCGAGAAATTGCCGCGCGTAGGTCGACATCGACTCGACGTAGCGGCGCTGCCCCTCGGCGTAGAGCGTATCGAAGGCGAGCGACGACTTACCCGACCCGGACACGCCGGTGATCACGGTGAAGCGCTCACGCGGAATGCTGCACTGCACACTTTTGAGGTTGTGCGTGCGAGCGCCGACGATCTCGATTTCACTGCTCATTGGCGTCTCGACTCAACAAAGGGGACCTTCCCGTTCCCCCTCCGCGTTTCTCGCGCGCCATTCACGACACAAACTCCAAGAACGGCTCATTGGCTTCCACGACCTCACCAATATGGCTCGGGTGCGGCTCGCCCGCAGCCTTGAGGGCGTCGAACAGCGTAGCGGCGTGCGCCGGCGCCACCGAAATCAACAGCCCGCCGGAGGTCTGCGGATCATGGACCAGCGCATCCCAGAACGGATT
>JBBQIO010000427.1:0-4301 GCA_038325015.1 Polyangia bacterium | reverse complement strand
CACGGTGACCGGCTTGCGCCAGCATCACCGCCCACGACTCGGCTTGCGCAAGGTCGCGACCGCGCGCGAAGACCTCGCCGTACGTGCGCGCCGCATCGTCGAGGCGCCCCTGCAGCCGGGCGAGCTGCGCCAAGTCGAGCTGCGCGTCGATCAGCGTGGGGTCGAGCCGGAGCGCCCGTTGGAGCTCGCGCTCGGCCTCGGCGTCGCCAGTGGTCGCATGGTTTTGGGCCCGGCGGTCTCGGTCGGCTTCGGGCTCGACGCCGCGGTCGACCAAGAGATGGCCCAACGCCTGATGCGCGCGCGCGGAGGTCGGCACGGCGCGTATAAGCGCTCGCCAGGTGGCTTCGATCTTGGCCTGTGCGGTTCCGTCGGGTCCGCTCTGCGCGCCGCGCTGCACGCGGTAAAGGCCGACCAGGGTGACATACGCGTCCTGGCAGCGTGGATCGAGTCCGATTGCGCGCCGCAGGGATACCTCCGCACCGCCGCGGTCTCCCAGACGAATCAGCACGCGCGCGCGGTCAACGTGCGCCTCGGCAAAATCTCCGTCCAGCGCCAGCGCGGCGTCGACCTCCTCCCGCGCCTCGTCGATCCGCCCGATGCTGAGCAGCTCCTCGCCCAGCCGGGTGCGCAAGTACGCCGAGGTCCCGTCGCTGGCGATGGCTCGTCGCAGCTCGTCGGCGGCCTCTTCGGGGCGGCCGTGCTGCGAGTGGAGCTCGGCCATGAGGTAGTGCTCATAGGCGCTCGGGCTCACGTAGTCGCCGGGCACCAGGACGCCGCCGAAGCTGCGCACCATGGTCGGCTCGCGCACGTCGGGCAAGCTCGTCCCGCATCCCGCGCAAAACAGCGAGACGCCCAGGCCCCAAGCTCGCCACGCGCGCATCGGCACAATGGTAGTCCGCTCCCTCGGCGTCGGCAAACCAGCACACTAGGCACACTGGGACGGTCGAGCGTTCAGCCTCGTCGCCGTCGTCCCACGCCTCGATCGTGCCCATCGAGGAGCAGGAGAGTCGAGGCCGCTGATGGCTTAAAGGATGATCGGCGGCAGCTCGCCGTCGCACGCCCGCGTGCCGTTGCGGGTTGTTACTGGGCGTTGGCGAACTGTCCGGTGCCGCTCTTCTTCTCGCTCGCCTTGCGCAGATTGTGGTCGAGCACGCGCTTGCGCAGACGGATCGCCTTGGGCGTCACCTCGACGAGCTCATCGTCGTTGATGAACTCCAGCGCCTCTTCGAGCGTCAACGACATCGGCGGCACCAGCGTCAGCTTCTCGTCGGCCGCGTGCGTCCGGATGTTGTTGAGCTGCTTGGCCTTGGTCGGGTTGACGATGAGATCGTTCTCGCGCGAGTGGATGCCGACGATCTGCCCGCCGTACACCTTGACCTGCGCGCCGATGAAGAACTGCCCGCGGTCCTGCAGCTTGAACATGCCGTAGGCATTGCTCTCGCCCTGATCTTGGACGATGAGCGCGCCCGCCGGACGGCCTTTGATCGGCCCGGCGTACTCGCCGTACTCTTTGAAGTTGTGGTTGAGCACGCCGGTGCCGCGCGTATCGGTCAAGAACTCCGACCGGTATCCGATGAGACCACGGGACGGGCACAGGTACTCGATGCGCACACGCCCTCCGCCCGACGGATTCATCTCGGTCATGCGACCACCGCGGGAGCCCAGCTTCTCGATCACCGCGCCGACATAGGCCTCGTCGACGTCGATGGTGACCTCTTCGTAGGGCTCGGTTTTTTTTCCGTTGAGCTCCTTGAAGATGACCTGCGGTTGCGACACGCACAGCTCGAAGCCTTCACGCCGCATGGTCTCGATCAACACCGACAGATGCAGCTCGCCGCGCCCGCTGACATTGAACACGTCGGGCTTGTCGGTGTCGGCCACGCGCAAGGCGACGTTCGACTTGAGCTCTTTTTGCAGCCGCTCGCGCAGGTTTCGGCTGGTGACGAACTTGCCGTCCTGGCCGACGAACGGGCCATTGTTGACCATGAACTCCATCGAGATGGTCGGCTCGTCGATCGCGTGCAGCGGCAGGACGCGCGGAAACTCGATCGACGTCAGCGTCTCGCCGACGTTGAGCTCGGCCATGCCGGTCACGGCCACAATGTCACCCGCCGTGCCTTCGGCGATCTCGAAGCGCTTGAGCCCCTGCGAGGCCAGCACCTTCTGAACGCGGAACTCCTCTTTGGACTTGTCGCGATGAGCCAAGAGCACGCGATCGCCGACCTTGATCCGGCCCGACTGCATGCGGCCAACGGCCACGTAACCGAGGTAGTCGTCGTAGTCGAGCGTCGCCACCTGCATGCACAGCGGCTCGTCGATGTTGCCCTCGGGGGCCGGCACCTTTTCGAGGATGAGATCGAGCAGCGGCGTAAGTCCCTGGCTGCGATCGTCCTCGGGATTGAGCACCGCGAAGCCTTGCCGACCCGACGCGTAGATGACCGGGAAGTCGAGCTGCTGATCATTGGCGCCGAGGTTGACGAACAGATCGAACACGCCGTTGACCGTGCCCTCAAGATCGACGCCGGCGCGATCGATCTTGTTGACCACCAAGATCGGTCGCAGGCCGAGGGCCAGCGCTTTGCGCGTCACGAAGCGGGTCTGCGGCATCGGGCCTTCGAAGGCGTCGACGAGCAGGCAGACCGAATCGACCATGCGCAGCACGCGCTCCACCTCGCCGCCGAAGTCGGCGTGGCCGGGTGTGTCGACGATATTGATGCGCACGCCCTTCCAGGTGATGGCGGTCGTTTTGGACAGGATCGTGATGCCGCGCTCGCGCTCGAGGGGGTTCGAATCCATCGCGCATTCCTGCACGACCTCCCCGCGGCGGAAGGCGCCGGCCTGCTGCAGAAGCCCGTCGACCAGCGTGGTCTTGCCGTGGTCGACGTGGGCGATGATGGCGATATTACGAACGTCAGAACGCGTACTCATGGTGATGCGGCTCCTTCGCCGAGTCTCGGGACTGTCCGAGGACCTAAACGGCCGCCTCTATAGCAGAGGCCGCCGGCGGCCGCGCGAAAACTTTTTGCCCATTGGTGCCGGGTTCTAATAATGTGCTGTCATGACACCTAAGTCCGTACTTCGCATTCTCGCCGTCTCGGGGGCGCTTGTAGCCTCTTCTTCTGCTCACGCGTTCGATTGGGGGCTGCGGCTCGAGGCGGGGGCGGCCATGCCCGTGAGCAATCCGCAGAATCAGCTATTTCAGCCCGGCGGGTCGGTCGCGCTCAAGCTCGACATCGGAATCGTGAGCTGGCTCAGCTTCCAGGTCGGCGGCAACTTCGTCGGGCTGCCAGCGGACTCGACGAGCAATCCCAACAGCGGGATCGGTGCGGCCTGGATGGTCGGCGGCGGCCTCCGGCTGCGAAGGCCGTTCGATGCCGACGAGGCGATGCTCTTTCCGTGGGTCGATGTCGACGTGAACTACGTCCGCACCGGGCCGTCGAACAACATCGGCTTCGATGTCGGCGCCGGTATGTACATCGCCGGAGACGACGAGCGCCGCTTCATGATCGGCCCGTTTCTGCGCTACGCGCAGATCGTAGATCCATCTTCGGCCGGCCGCGACAGTACCGACGCCAAGCTGATCATTTTCGGCATCTCGGCCGAATACGGCGCGGCGCATGCGGTCGCCAAGCCGTTGGTCATGGATCGCGACAATGACGGCGTCCCGGATCGTGAGGACAAGTGCCCCGATGTGGCCGGTCCGAGGGACAACAACGGTTGCCCGCTTCCGCTGCCGCCGGTCGAGATAGACAGCGACAGAGACGGCGTCCTCGACAAGGACGACGCGTGCCCGACGGTGGCCGGCAAGCCAGAGCTCAAGGGCTGCCCGGACAAGGACAATGACGGCATTGCCGACAAGGACGACGCCTGCCCGGATGACCCGGGTCCGGCGGCGACGCAGGGCTGCCCCGACAAGGACGGCGACGGCGTGGCCGACAAAGACGACAAATGCCCCGACGTGGCCGGCCCCAAGGAGAACAACGGCTGCCCGCCGGATCGCGACGGCGATGGGGTGCTGGACGCGGACGACAACTGCCCGGATGTCGCGGGGACCGCGGCCAACCACGGCTGCCCGGAATACAAGGCCGTTCACGTGACCGCGCAGAAGCTCGAAATTTCAGAGAAGATCTTCTTCGCCACCAATCAGTCCAAGATCCTGGCCAAGTCGTTCGGCTTGCTCGATGAAGTCGCCAAGGTGCTCAACGACAACTCCAAGTTCCGTGTGCGCGTCGAGGGACATACCGACAACACGGGCAAGGCCGAGCACAACAAGAAGCTGTCCGGGGAGCGTGCCGTCGCGG
>JBBQIO010000426.1:0-4306 GCA_038325015.1 Polyangia bacterium | reverse complement strand
CGGGCCGGAGACATGCAGGCGGCTCGCCAGTGCGTAGCCGCCGAGGACGGCAGCGAGCGTGAGCAGCACCTCTTCCTGATAGCTGTCGATGCTCTTCAGCATGCGGAAGGTGAGGTACCCGAGGACCAGGCCGAAGGCAATGCCTCCCCCGGCCTCGCGCGCGAGCAGCAGCGCCGCGTCACCGAGCGAAGGCGTGCCGTGCGCAGCGGCGATGCCGAGCAGCAGGGTGAAGAGCACGACGCCGACCCCGTCGTTGAAGAGAGACTCACCGACGATGACGGTTTCGATGCTCCGCGGCGCACCCGCCGATTTCAGGATGCCGATGACCGAAATCGGATCGGTCGGCGATATGAGTGCACCGAACACGAGGCAGTAAGCGAGCGGCAACTCGATGCCCAGCCACGGAACCAAGACCCAGAGCCCGAACCCGACGACTGCCGTCGAGACGACAGTGCCCGCCACGGCAAGCGTCGCCACCTGCCAGCGAAAGTGGCGCAAGTGGCTAAGATCGACTTGCAACGCGCCGGCGAACAGCAGCACCGACAGCATTCCCTGCATCAGCAGCTGGGAAAAATCGATCGACGACAGCAGCGACACCTCGTAGTCGTGCAGGCCGCTGACGCCGAGCCTGTCGAGCCCGATGAGTACGAGCGACAGCACCATGGCGATGGCCATGACGCCGATCGTCGTCGGCAGTCGCAGGAAGCGGTGGCTGCAGTAGGCGAGGAGGGCCGTCAGGACGAGGCAGACGACGGCGATGTCGAACATCGTTCAGGCCGGCGCCGGTGCTGCGCCGGGGGCGGCCCGCACCTCGAGCGCCGGAAAGCCGACGATGTCGTAGGTGGCCGAGGCGATACCAATGCCGGCTCCGTCGAGCGCTTCGACGATGGCGCGGCTCATCGCGTCCTTGACGTCGCGGATTCCGTGCGTGTGCACGACGAAGCGGATAGTCAGTTCGAGCCAGTTGTCGGTGATGCGGAAGAAAACGCGCGGCTCGAGATCGAGCGGCTCGACGCCGAAGCGGTCCTTCAGATCCCGTTTGGCCTCGCTCGCCATCGAGTCGGGGTCGATCGCGTGCGCTTTGGCCGCGTCGAGCATGATCAACTCGACCCTGGCGCGGTCGGCCTTGTACGTGATGGGAATGACCATTTCTTCCCAGATGTACGGGAACTCCCGCGTGTAGTTGAAGACCGGTTCGGCAAATATCTTTGAATTGGTGACGGCGACGATTCGGCCCGTGAACTGCCGGCTCCTGACCCACATGGCGGGGTCGGCCGATTGCACGCTCGGCGGTTGGCCCATCTCCATGATCGTCGTCTGGATGAAGCCCAGCCGCATCACGTCGCCGCGCACGCCGCCCATCGAGATCCGGTCGCCCACCGTGAAGGTCGAGCCGCGCAGGATCACGAAATAGCCGGCGATCGACGTGATGACCTGCTGCAGCGCGAAGGCCAGGCCGGCCGACATCAGCCCGAACGCGGTGGCCAGCCGCGTCGGGTCGTTGAACCATATCGACAGCAGCCCGACGACGAGCGTGACGGCAGCGGCCAGGCTCACTGCCTGGCGCGTCCAGAACTTCGTCTGGATGGTGGAGTGATCGGTGCGATTGAGGAACAGACCGACGATCCAGCGCAGCACAGCGCTGGCGACAAGCACCACGGCGACGAAGGCCAGCGAGAGCAGCACCTTCTTGCCGTTCTCCGCATTGATGCCGACCCAGTTGATGCCGAGGAATTCCATGTCGTTGTCCGTCGCCCGTGACAGGCGCTTAGCTCTTCTCGGCAGAGGCGATATTTGAAAAACCGGCCATCGCGGTGGCGTGGCGACCGCAGTTGAATTCCCCCTCGATGAAGCCGTAGGCTCCATGCGCCCGCACCGCTTCAAAGCGGGCATGGCGGCCACGGATGTCGCGCAGATCGGCCGGTGTTCTCACGTCGCGCTCGGCTTCACCGAGGATCAGGTCGGCATGCCGCTGCAGCGTCGCTGCACGTCGAGGGTCACGCTCGCAACTCGCCACCGAGGTCAGGACCTCGATCACTCGGATCAGCACCGCGGCGCTCCCGGCCGCGTTCTGGCGAATGAGGTGGAACATGGCGTCGACGAGTCCGTCGTAGTCGACGACAGGAACCACGAGCACGCAGCGGCCGCGGCGAATGTACGTGCCCGTCGGCAGGGTCAGCGGGGCGAGCTCGCAGAGCCCCGCGCCGAGTCGGTCGAGCGCATTCATGGCGGTGTGTGGGTCGTTGATCCCCGGCGAGAGCGCTCGTACCGCAACCTCGACGAGCTGCCTCACCGCGTATTCGAGGTCGTCGCTGCTCGCGCGTGCCGTCTGGAGTGTCGTCGCGCGACCAATCGCGTCGGCAACGCCGTCGACCTGCGGCTTCACCAGGGCGATGGGCGCTCCCGGGAAGACATAGTCGCCGGCGCGGACAAAGAGCCGCAAGCTCGTTTGCTTCTCGTCGGCCCAGTCAGCGAGCTGATCGGCATCGAGGCGCTCGACATAGCCATGCCTCGGATCGGCGACGACGGCCGCGTCGTGCCACGCCGATGCGGGTAGCGCAGGTCCGGCCCCTTTCCGATCGCTCGCGCCGACGCGCGCGATCGCTGCACGCACCTCGCCGCTGACGAGCTCGATGACCGTGTCGACGTTGATGCGCCCGGCCATGTGAGCGACGAAATAGACGAGCGTGCCGACGCAGACGAAAGCCAGCAGGATGCCGATGCTCAGCGAGAGGTGCGGGACGAATTCGCCCTCGCTCTGCGTGCGAACGCTGCGCAGCACCATCAGCGCATAGGAGAACGTGCCGAGGAATGCGCCAAGCGTGATCTGATTGCCGCGGTCGCGCGTGAAATTGCGGAGGAGACGGGGTCCCATCTGGCCGGCTGCCAGCGAGAGTGCGGCGATGGTGATCGAAAAGACGGTACCGGCGACGCCGATGGTGGAGCCGGCAACCGCGCCCAGCAACGTCCGCGCGCCGGTGCCGCCGCCGTTGTAGAGCCATGCGCTATCGATCAGCCAAAGCGGCACCAGTCCGGAGCGATCGACGCTTACAAGCGCGACGCCTCCAGAGATCCCTGCCAGGACCATGAGCCCCGGGACCAAGCCGAAAGAACCGCCGAGAGCGGCAAGGAATTGGCGCAGGTGCTTCGTCACGGTAGCGCATCATTCCCGCGCTGCGTCGTGAGCGTGTCGGTCAGCATCAGCGAGCACGCCGGCGTGCCGTGAAGGCGCTTTCCAACCCGTCGACCAGAATGAGCTCCATGTCGGCGGCGAAATGCATGACCTTGGCATCTTTCGCGTCCGCCGCCTCCTTCATGGCAAGCAAGGTTCGATTCATGGCCTCCTTGAGCGTGCCGTCGGAAGTCCGGGGTTCGAGTGCGGCCCACCACGTCGAAGCTTGCCCGACCGTCTCGGCCAGCTCGGCCCAGTTCACGGAGCCGGACGACAGGAGGGCGTTCACTTTGAAGCCCACGTAGTCAAGCTGGGCCACCTGAACAGGCATCGCCTTCGGACCCCGTGGGACGGCTTCCTGGAGCAGCCTGTAGGCCTCGATCGACTGCACGCCCACCGCGCTTCGGTCTCCGGCGCCCCACGCGCTGCGAATACCGGTGACGAGGGCAGCGAAAGCTTTTTTGCGGTCCGGAGATAGCGCCTTGTCGAGCCGGGTATCGAGCGCGCCGATTTCGGACAGGTTCTTCATGAACGTCGTAGCATCGATCGACGGCGCGTTCTCGCTCAACTGCTCGGCAATCTCGCTGGCCTGAGTCAATGCATCCGTGGCCGGGTGTGTCGATCTCGCGGCTATTGCCGGACAAGAAACGCCGAGAAGAAGTACCGACATCAAGAAGGCGCCGAGACGAGCGCGAACCAGGTCAACAAGTTGTTTGAACGATCCCACGTCGATCCTTTCGTTTGGCGTTGTGCCTCTGCGGCGAAACGGAATCGCATCGCGCCCTTGAAGCGAAGTCAGGTCCCCTTGCCGGCCCGCAAGGCCCGCTGCGGGATGAACGTGACTCCAGCGGTGATGCAGGCAAGCAGGATCAGCGAAGCGATCAGTCGGCTGAAATGGAGGCCGCCCTGCGCCACCGGCTTGTCCAGCAGGTCCCCCAGGGTGGCGCCGAGCGGCCTCGTCAAGATGAACGCCGCCCAGAACAGAATCGTGTGTGAGATCTTTGTCCAAAGTACGGCGCTGCGACGCTCACGAGACCGGTGGCGAAGATGACTGCGCCGTACTCGTAGCCCAGGCCGAAGCCGCGCGTCTTTGCTGTTGCCGAGGTTGTCGTTCGTCATCGTGGTCGTTCGGTA
>JBBQIO010000425.1:0-4315 GCA_038325015.1 Polyangia bacterium | reverse complement strand
AGTGCGTCCCCTTTTTGACCGTCTTGTCGAAGATGCCGCCGGCCGCCTCGATGGCCGACTGGATCTCGCCGCGCGGTCGCGACAGCGCGCCGGTCACGCACACATGCCGCCCGCCGAGCGGTCCTTCGTGCACCACCTTGGGCTCGGTCGGTGCAATGCCACGCGCCATCAGCTTGTCGAGAACAGCCCGATTGCGCGGCTCGGTGAAAAAGTCGACCACGTCCTTGACGCGCTCGGGCCCAAAGCCGTGCACGGCCAGAAGCGCCGCCTCTAGCTCCGCGGCACTCGCCTTCATCAGCGATGGCAAATCGCCGAACACGACAGCCACCGCGTGGGCCCACACCTCGCCGATGCCGGGCATCCCGAGTCCGATCAAGAGCCGCGTCAGGGTCGCTCTTTGCTGCGATGCAGCAATAGCCGCCACCACGTTCTCGGCGCTCTTTTGCCCCACGCGTTCGAGCGTGATCAGCTGCTCGACGGTCAGGTCGTACAGGTCGGCCACGTCGGCGATGAGGCCGGCGGCGCACAGCTGGTACACCAGCGCGGGCCCCAGGTTCTCGATGTTCATCGCATCGCGATGTGCGAAAAATTCGATCGATCGCGCGCGCTGCACCGGGCAGCCAAAGCGGTTGGGGCACATCAGCGCGACCTGCCCCTCGGCGCGAACGAGATCGGCGGCGCACGACGGACACACGGTCGGCTCGGCGATCGGCTGGCGATCGTGGCCGCGCTCGACGACCGTGATGACGTAAGGAATGATCTCGCCGGCCTTTTCGATCAGCACGCGGTCGCCGACAGCGACGTCGAGCCGGCGAATCTGATTCCAGTTGAAGAACGAGGCGCGCTTGACGGTGGTGCCGCCGAGCTCGACCGGGGTGAAGTGGCCAAGCGGCGTGATCGCGCCGGTGCGGCCGACGTTGATTTCGAGCGACTCCAACGTTGTTGTCGCCTGCTCGGCGGGAAATTTGTACGCGATGGCCCAGCGTGGCGCGCGCGACGTGGCGCCCAGCTCGCGACGCTGCGCTACCGAGTCGACTTTGACCACCACGCCGTCGATGGCAAACGGCAGCTGTAGCCGGCGCTCGCTCCAGCCATTGACCGCGGCCACCAGCGCCTCCAGCGACGTGACGCGCTCGATGTCCTGCGACACCGGGAGTCCGAGCTCCTTCATCCAGGCCAAGAGCTCAAAGTGAGTTCGTGGCTGGGTTTGCTGCGCCGCAGCATGGCCGACGACCTCGTAGGTCAAGAGCTTCATCGGCCGCTTGGCGGCTTGCCGCGGGTCGAGCAACTTGAGCGCCCCGCCCGTCGAGTTGCGCGGATTTTTCCAGGGCTCTTCGCCGGCGGTGACTCGCTCGGCGTTGACCCGCTCAAAAGTGGCGCGCTCCATGTACACCTCGCCGCGCACCGCCAGGCTCATCGGCGCGGTCAGAAGCAGCGGCAGCGCGCCGATGGTGCGCAAGTTGGCCGTCACGTCCTCGCCGATCGAGCCGTCACCGCGCGTAGCGCCGAGCTTGAATTCGCCGTGCTCATAGGTCAGCTCGATGCCGATGCCGTCGATCTTCGGCTCGACCACGTAGGCCGGCTGCGCGCTGTCGAGCCCGCGCACGACGCGCTCGTGAAACGCGGTCAGCTCCTTTTCGTCGTAGGTGTTGTCGAGCGACAGCATAGGGATCGCGCGCTCGACCTTGCTGAAGCTCGATTGCGCGCTGTGGCCGACGCGCTGCGTGGGCGACCAGGCGACGACCCAGTCCGGGTTCGCCGCCTCAACCTCTTGCAGCCGCGCGAATAGCTGATCGTACTCACCGTCCGCGATGGTCGGATCGTTCTCGACGTAGTAGCGCCGGCTGTGCTCGACCAGCTCGCGGGCGAGCTGCAGATAGGCGTCGGTGGAGTCGGTGTTCATGGCTCAGCTCATTGGGTCAGAAGAGGGGACCTTCCTCGTCGTCGTCATCACTCGCCTCGTCGTTGCTATCGTCTTTGGGCGCTTGATCATGTCGGGGCGTCTGCTTGCTACCGGATCGACCGCGCGAGGGCGGGCCAATGGGCGTGATCTCATCGAGCACGACGTCGCCGGTGTGCAGCTCCTCTTCCTCTTGGCCCGGCTCGCCGCCCAGATCTAGGTCGTCGCGCTCCTCGGAGCGCGGCTTGCGGCCGCGAACACAGCCGGCCATTACGGTCACCGGAAAGCTCGACCCGCCGAAGTAAGCGTCGATGGCATTTTTAACCTCCAAGAAGATATCTTGAATTTCGCGACCCTTGCCCGCTACCGCCTTCCAATCGGTCAGTGGCCCATACTCGATCACCGGCGCGAAGAAAAACTCGCGGCTCGATTTGAACAGCAGCCGATAGGTGTCGAACTCGGCCTCGACGTCGACCAGCCCGGCGTCCTCGAACCAGGCCACCGCCTGCTCCAGCGGCGGAAAGCGCGTCAGGTATGCGTCCAGCCGATCGAGCGCGTCGGTGCGATCGCCCTTGATCAGCATCTCGCGAAAAATGTCGAAGAACTCTTCGAACGTACCGGCCAACGGCAGCGTCACGACGACGCGACCGTTCTCTTTGGTGACCCGCGCGAACTCGCGAATCGCACCCTCGGGATCATCGATCTCGTGCAGCCCGGCGTTCGAGACCACCAAGTCGTAGACGTCGGCGGCGAACGACAGCCGCGGCAGCGCCGACTCGGAGCGAAAGAAGATGCGCTTGCCGGCCAGCACGCCGGCCTTGTTCCGCGCCTCGTCGAGCATCGGCGAGCTGGCGTCGATGGCGATGATCCGGCTCTGCGCGTCCATGCGCGCCAGGATGTCGAGCGCCGGGTAGCCGGTGCCGCAGCCGACGTCGAGCACCGTCGCTTTCGGCGGCAGTCGGAGGTGGCGCATCAGCAGCTTGCCGAAGTGGCGCGACCAGAGCGGCACGATCGATTGGTCGTACAGCTTGGCCATCTTGTCGGCCTGATGGCTGCGGCGTTGCGACATCATGCGGCACCGCTTTTCTGGCCCAGGGTTGGCGGCGGCAGCCAGCCTTTGACCGGGCCGGGTCGGTCGGCGCCGCCAAGTCGGCCGGCGACGTAATTGACAGTCATCAGATAGAGCGCCGAGCTCAGCCGATTGAGCGCCAGCTTGAGGTCCGGACGTTCGGCGTCGTCGGAAAACGCGGTGTAGAGCGCGAGTTCGGCTTCGCGCGCGTAGGCCCGCGCCAGGTACAGCTTGGCCACCACTGGACCCTGGCGCACCGACGGATACATGAACGGCACGCCGTAAATCTCCTGCGTGTGGTGCGAGTGATAGCGCAGGTCGGCGGGTGACAAGCCGCCCAGCTGCCACTCGCCGAGTGGCTGGTCGAGCACCTCGGCCCCGACCATCTTGCGCGTCAGCTCCAGCGCCTCTTGCAATTCACCGACGAGCGCACGCGCCTGTTCGGCGTCGGCCGTGCACTGCGCGTCGAGCAGCAACCCCTGCAGCGTGTCGAGCTTGCCGCGCAACGGCAGGCGTGCGTGGCTCTTGGTGATCAGCGACTGGTCGTCGCGCAGGTGCGTCAGCTGCTCCGGCTTTTCGGCCAAAGGCTCGCCCGTCGCCAGGATGCGAAAGCGGCCGTCGCGTCCGACGTGTCGCGCACCGAGCGACTCGCCGGCGCCGCGTGCGCTGGTTCGCGAATGGGGCGAGCGCGCCAGATCGACCACCGCCGCGGCAAACGCGCGCGCCGCTGCCTCCAGGTCGGGCAGAGTCCCGCCCAGGTAGGCGCCGCCATAGTTGGTCTCCGACGGCGGACCGAACCACTTCAAAAGCGTGACTGGCGCGACCTTGAGCGCGGCATCGAGCGCGACCATCGACTCGATCGGCGGCGCGATGAGATAGGCCAGGGGCTGCCCGGCTTCGATGCCCGCCAGCCGCGACAAATAGCTGCCGGTGGCGCGCACGACATGCGGAAAAAAGGTCAGGGCGCCGCGCTCATCGGCGGCATAGAACCAGGCCTCCTCGTCGAGCGTGCGCAAGCAGGCATCGAGCGCCACGTCGATCTCGGCGGGATCTTCGGCCGAAAAAACACCGATCGCCTCGCCCGAAAGGGGCCCCGACGGATAGCCCGCGCCGGCGTAAAACGAGCGCGCGTAGGACACCTCGGCACGCGACCACTTGGTTCCTTCGTCGAGCGCGACGAACAGCGCGTCGTCGGAGCTGCAGGTGATGAGCCCCGCCGAGCGATGGTTGGGCGGCAGCTTCCACGCCGTTGCCAGCGCCTCGTCGACGCGCGGGATCGTGCGCACTGCCAATGCACGCGGCCGCACAGCCACCAGATCGACCAGCCCGATCCCAGCCGCTCTGGA
>JBBQIO010000424.1:0-4324 GCA_038325015.1 Polyangia bacterium | reverse complement strand
GACAAGAGCCAGGTGCTGCTCGGCATCACGGGCTCGGGCAAGACGTACACCTCGGCGTGCGTGATCGAGGCGGTGCAGCGGCCGACGCTCATCATCGCGCACAACAAGACGCTGGCGGCGCAGCTCTACGGCGAGTTCAAGGAGCTGTTTCCCGAGAACGCCGTCGAATACTTCGTCTCCTACTACGACTACTACCAGCCCGAGGCGTACGTCGTCGCCAGCGACACGTTCATCGAGAAGGATTCGATGATCAACGAACAGATCGATCGCATGCGCCACTCGGCGACACGCGCGGTCTTGTCGCGCCGCGACGTGATCGTCGTGGCCTCGGTGTCGTGCATCTACGGCATCGGCGATCCGAACTACTACCGCGGTCTGGTCATCGACCTGGAGGTCGGCCAGGAGCTCAAGCGCGACGCGCTGCTGCGGCGTCTCGTCGATCTGCAGTACGAGCGCAACGACGTCGATTTTCACCGCGGCACCTTTCGCGTGCGCGGCGACATCGTCGAGATCTTCGTCGCCCACGAAGAGGAGACGGCGATCCGGATCGAGTTCTGGGGCGACGAGATCGAGGGGGTCAGCGAGATCGATCCGCTGCGCGGCAAGGTCAAGGCGAAGATCAAGACCGCCAACATCTTCCCGGCGTCGCACTACGTCACGCCGACCAGTCAACTGGTGCGCGCCATCGAGGCCATCAAGATCGAGCTGCGCGGACGGCTGCAGGAGCTGTCGGCGCAAATGAAGCTGGTCGAGAAGCAGCGCCTCGAGCAGCGCACGATGTTCGACCTCGAGATGCTGGAGCAGATGGGCCACTGCTCGGGGATCGAAAATTATTCGCGCCATCTTTCGGGGCGCACGGCCGGCGAGCCGCCACCGACGCTGATCGACTATTTTCCCAAGGACTATTTGCTGTTCGTCGACGAATCGCACCAAACCGTGCCGCAGGTGGCGTCGATGTACAAAGGCGACCGCTCGCGCAAAACGACGCTGGTTGACTACGGCTTTCGGCTGCCGTCGGCGATGGACAATCGGCCGCTCAAGTTCGAGGAGTGGGAAGAGCGCGTCGGTCAGGCGGTCTATGTCTCGGCCACGCCCGGCGACTACGAGATCAAAAAGTGCAACGGCGTGGTCGTCGAGCAGATCATCCGGCCAACCGGGCTGCTCGATCCGATCATCGAGGTGCGGCCGGTCAAAGAGCAGGTCGACGATCTGATGGGGGAGATTCGCGATCGCGTGGCCAAAAAGGAGCGTGTGCTGGTCACCACGTTGACCAAGCGCATGTCCGAGGACTTGACCGAGTACTACACCGACCTGGGCATCAAGGTGCGCTACCTGCACTCCGACGTCGAGACACTGGAGCGTATCGAGATCATCCGCGACCTGCGCCGCGGCGAGTTCGACGTGCTGGTCGGGATCAACTTGTTGCGTGAGGGCCTCGACCTGCCGGAGGTGTCGCTGGTCGCGATTCTGGACGCTGACAAAGAGGGATTTTTGCGCTCGGATCGCTCGCTCATCCAGACCTGCGGGCGCGCGGCGCGGCACCTGCACGGGCGGGTCATCATGTACGGCGACAAGATCACGCGCTCGATGAAAAACGCGATCGACGAGACCGATCGACGGCGCATCATCCAGGCCGAGTACAACAAGGTCCACAAGATCACACCCCGGTCGGTGCAGCGCGCGATTCTCGACCTGCGTGGCAGCCCGGTCGACGGCGATTTCGTCGACCTCACGGTCGTGCCGCTGGGCGCGACGACCAAGGGCAAAAAGGGTAAAAAGGGCCTCGATCCGACGGTCGACGTGCCGCTCGACAAGATTGGCAGCACGGTCAAAGGGCTACGCAAAGAGATGCACGCGGCCGCCGAGGAGCTCGACTTCGAAGAGGCGGCGCGGCTGCGCGATCGCATCAAGGCGCTCGAAGCGCTCGAGCTGGTGGTGCGCTGATGCGCGAGCTGACCGTCGACGGGCGTGCAGTGGCAATGCTCGATGAGGGCGCGGGTCCACCGGCCATTCTGCTGCATTCGAGCGGCATGGCGGGGCGCCAGTGGAATGCGCTGGCGGCGCGGCTTTCGCCGCATCGCCGGGTCGTGCGTCCCGATTTTTGGGGGGCGGGGGCGACCGCGGCGTGGCCCGCCGATCGGCGGTTCGAATACGGTGCCGATGTCGATCTGGCCGAGGCCGTCCTGTGCGACGTCACCTCCGACGGCGCGCGCGCCGACCTGGTCGGTCATTCGTACGGCGGGCTGATCGCGCTTCAGCTCGCGTTGCGGCAGCCGGCGCGGGTCCGTGCAGTCGCTGTTTACGAGCCGGTCGCCTTCGGCGCGCTGTACTCGACGGGCGATGCCGCGGCAATCGCGGGCATGGCCCAAGCCGAGGCCGAGGCTCGATTCAGCGACGCGACGATCGGCGGCTCCGAGGAATGGCTCGAAAAATTCATCGATTTTTGGAATGGGCCTGGTGCGTGGCGCATTTTGCCCGGCTCGGCGCGCGCGTCGTTCGTCAAGAACGGGACGCAGGTGTTTGCCGAGGTGCGCTCGCTGCTCACCGATCGGACCACGCACACTCGTTACGCGGAGATCACCGCTCCGACGCTGCTCATCGACGGCGACCGCTCCCCGAGCGGCGAGCAGTGGGTGTGCCAGACCCTGGCTCGGGCGCTACCCCACGCGCGACTCGAGACCATCGCAGGCGCCGGCCACATGGGCCCCTTGACGCACGCCGAGCTCGTCAACCAGCGCATCGCCGATTTTTTGCGCGCGTCATGAGCGAGGGCTACATCCACGGCTACACCGCCGACGAAGCGCAGCGCCTGGAAACCCAGGCCGAGTTTTTGGCGCGCTGGGTGTTCAAGGATCTATCCCTCGCCGGGGCTCACGAGCTGCTCGAGGTCGGCGTCGGTGTCGGCGCCGAGACCCGCATTCTGCGCCGGCTGTGGCCGGAGCTGCGCATCACTGGCGTGGATTTATCGGAGTCGCAGCTGGCCTATGCACGCCGGTCGCTCGCCGACGTGAGCGACGTTCGGTTGGTCCGCGCGTCGGGCACTGCGCTGCCGTTTGCCGACCAAAGCTTTGACGCGGCCGCGATCATCTGGGTGCTGGAGCACGTGCCGGATCCGCAGGCCATCGTCTGCGAAGCGGCGCGCTGCCTCAAGCCGGGCGGCCTTTTGTTCGCGCGTGAGGTCTACAACACCAGCTTTCACACCGAGCCGGCCGAGCCGGCGATCCACGACTACTTTGAGGCGCTCGGCGCGCTGCAGCGACGAAACGGCGGCTTTCCTGACATCGCGGCAGGGCTGCCGCTATTTGCCGAGCGGGCCGGCCTGCGCATCGAATCGTTCTATTTCTATCCAATAATTGGCGATTTTCGCAACATTCCACTGCGCAACGAAATTTTGACCTACTTCGAAGGGATCTTTCGCTCGGTCGCGCCACAGTTGCGCGCAGCCAACACGCTGCCCGATGGCGCATTCGGCGGCACGTGGGCCGCCTTCGACCGACTGCGCGCCAATCCGGCTTCGCTGTTCTGCTACACGTTCGGCCGGCTCGAAGCGCGGCGCGCATCATGACCCCGACGAGCAAAACCGGCCGGCTCATCCCGCGCACCGGTAATGCAGCAAATATTCGTCGCATCGGACTCGAGCACCGAGGCGGCTGGGACATTTATCATCACCTCCTGACGGCCTCGTGGCGGCGCCTCGCACTGCTCACGTTCTGCCTCTACCTAGGCACCAATTTTCTCTTCGCGCTGGCCTACGCCTATCTGCCCAACGCCGTCGAAAACGCACGGCCGGGCTCGCTGGTCGATGCATTTTTTTTCAGCGTCCAGACGATGGCGACCATCGGCTACGGTCATCTGGTACCGCGCACGATCGCCGCCAACGCGCTGGTGACGATCGAAGCACTGCTCGGCCTACTCGGACTGGCCTTCATCACCGGTCTCCTGTTCGCCAAGTTTTCGCGCTCCAACGCGCGCGTGCTGTTCAGCGAGCGGGCCGTCGTCGGCATGCGCGATGGCCGTCGCTGCTTCATGTTCCGCATCGCCAACGAGCGCGGCAATCAGATCGTGGATGCGCAGCTGCGCGTCGGGCTCAGCTTCAACGAGACCACGCTGGAGGGCGAGACCCTGCGGCGCTTCCACGACCTTGTGCTGGTCCGCGATCGCAACGCCATCTTCGTGCTCAGCTGGACCGCCATTCACATCATCGACGACAGCAGCCCATTCAATGGCGAGACCACCGAGACACTGGACGCCAAGGGCGCCGAGGTCGTGGTGTCGATCAGCGGCGTCGACGAGACTTCGTCGCAGATGGTCAACGCACGCTTTT
>JBBQIO010000423.1:0-4326 GCA_038325015.1 Polyangia bacterium | reverse complement strand
CAGCGCCGCTAGAGAGCAGTGCGCACGTAAATCTATCACCGGCCGCAATCTGCGTCACCGACTGGCAATACACTGGACCAGGACACATGTCGGTTCCCGTGAACGCGTCGAGCTGCGAGAGGTCGGCTCCCGCCTGGTCGGTGCCGGCGAGGTCGGCTCCCGCCTGGTCGCCGGGCATGCCGAGGTCAGTCGCATCGCCGACGCATTGGCCGGCGCGATCGCCGGCCGTTCGATCGTAGCGGTATCCCGATGGGCACGACGGATCAGGGAACGCGCACGCCCCCTCGGAGCACATCCCTTGCACACCGTCGCGGACGCACTGCGTATCGGTCGTGCAGGAATAGGCGAGCGGGCGCGAGCTGCAACCGCTCACAGAGGCGACGAACAACAGCCACAAGGCTACTTTCACAGTCCACCCCCTATTACGACGATGCCCCCGCCGGGGAGCGGTTGAATCCCTACACTAACGCTGCTCGGCCGTCGGTGCATCCACACGCCGAACGCGGCCGATGCTCCAACGAGCGCCGCGCCGGCAACGCCATAGAGAATCCAGGAGGCCGTGCGCTCGCGGTCAGCGCGCTGGCCTAGATCCTCGAAGTTCGTCACCGACGTTGCTGGCGTCGTGTCGAGCGCATGGGCATGCCCGACCAATCCGCTTGCGGACGCAGCGAACGCCACCGACACCGCGAGCAGCGACACCGCCGCGATGCCCACCGGCCGGCGGCTGTCTGTACGTCGAACCACTGCCGTCGGTGCTGGCGTCGGCTCGACGAGCCCGGCCGGTTTGCGTGGTTCGGGTGGTGGCGCTGGCGTCGGCTGCGGCGTGCGCGTGGCCCGCTGGATCTCGTCGCGTAATCGTTGTTGCCGCAGTTCGTACTCGCGCACGTAGGCGGTAGCATGATCGCGCAGCTCGGCAGGCGCGCTAGGCGCGGCGGCGAGGTAGCGCCGAAACGCATCGGCGGCGATCTCGTCGCGGTGCGCGGCTTCGGCAGCAAGCCCGAGCGCGTAGAGCGTCGGTGCGCGTTCTAGCGCCTCTAGGCTCCGTTGGTACTCGACGATCGCTGTCTCGTATTCCTTGTGCTCGTACGCCGCCGCTCCGCGCTGGTAGTGCTCCTTTGCGCGTCCCTTCGCGTCGTCGGCAAAAGCCAACGGCGAGCAGAACACGAGAATAGCGACGATGAGTGCGCGCATTGCGTTACTCGAATGCCGGCGGCTTCAAAGGGTCGATCAACGGCGACGGTTTCGCGCGAGACTTCTTCGTGCGCCTCGTGTGTCCCTCATCGGGCTCGTGCGCCTGGTCGCGCGGCTGTGCAACCGTCGGCGCCGACGGTGCCACCGGAAGCGGTGCGGGGATCGGCTGAGCCGGTGCGGGCTTGATCTCTTCGGGTGTCGATACGGTCGGCGTTGGTGCGACTACTGCGGACGGCGCTGCGCTCGACGCCCGCGAGAGAACCCACACGGTAATGCTCACCGCCACGCCGACAGCGACGACTCCCGCAGCGAGCGCGATCAAAACAGTGCGCCCTTCCCTCGCGGGTGCCGGTGCCGGCGTCGTGGCCGGAGGAGCGTGCGCGAACTCGCGTAGCTTCTCTTCGGCCGAGCGCTCGCGCTGCGTCGAGCTGACGACGTGCGGCCCGGCCTTGCCGGCGATGGTCGGCATGGGCGCGGACGGCGCGCTATCGGAAAGCGGCGTCGTGGGCATGGGCGCGGCGGGGGCGCCTTCGTACGGCGTCGCAGCTTCCGACGGTGGCGCAAAGGTCCGGTCCGCCTCGCCCGCGCGGCGCGGGGCATCGCCAGCGTGCAGCGAAGCCTCCAACTCGGCTTTGAGCTCCAGCACCGATTGATACCGCTGGCGGGGGTCCTTCGCGATACAGCGCTCGACGACAACGGCCACATGGTCGGGGACGAACGGCGCGAGCTGCTTAAACGGCTTCGGCCGCTCATGGAGGATCGCCGAAATGACTTCAGCCGCGCTGCGATTCGGAAACATGAGCGCGCCGGTGATCGCGTGATACAGGATGACGCCGCACGAGTAGATATCGGCGCGTGCATCAACGTCCCTCGCGTTTGTCACCTGCTCCGGGCTCATGTAGTGCGGCGTGCCCATCTGCATGCCGGTGCGCGTGGCGCGCAGCGCCGACGCCATCTTCGCGATCCCGAAGTCGACCACCTTTGCGCCGTTCAGTGTGATGAAGATATTTTCCGGCTTGATGTCGCGGTGAACGATTCCTTGCGCGTGAGCGACCGAGAGCGCATCGCAGACCGCAGAGAGCATGCGGAACACTTCCTGCCAGGGCACCCGCTGATGCTCGCGCATCACGTCTAGGAAGTTGCGCCCCTGTAGCAGCTCCATGATGACGACAGGGGTACTCCCGTCGGGGCCAGTGTCGATATCGAACACGAGGCAAATACCGGGATGGCGCAAGGACGCGCCGATCTTGGCTTCGTTGATGGCCCGCTGTTTCAGCGAGGCGTTCCCGTAGAAGAGACAGAACTTGAGCGCTCGCCGTTCGCCGAGTTGGACGTGCTCACCCTCGTACACGGCGCCCATACCGCCCCGGCCGATCAGGCGCAGTATGCGGTGTTTAGCCACCACCGTTCCGAGTACGCGGAACGGGTCGGGGTCTTTTTCGTCGGCTGCGGGATCAATACTCACGGCAGCGATCTCCTAGGCGCCTAAGTTCGCAGGCGCCTAGGCGCCTAAGTTCGCAGGTACTAAAGTTCACAGGTGCCTAGGTCACGTCGATCCTAGGAGCCACCATCATTACCCGTCGGAGGCGACGGCCATTCTACTCCTAGGAATTTGGCCAGCGCCTCGGTCACCACCTCGCTCTGGTCGCACTCCCGCTCGACGCAGTAATGGCGCAATGCCAAGTCGATATGACGAGGCACGTATGGGTGGAGGCGCCGGTCGAACTTCTGGCGCACTCCCTCGGTCCCCGGTGATGGGCCTGCTTCTCTCATGAGCTTCAGTTCAGCCGCGGTCGCGGTTCGCGGCGGCAGACTCGGGGCGCGATCGGCGTGACTCGGTCTTTGCTTCGCCATTCCGTTTTTCTCCTAGACTGGTCAACTCGGCGACGAGTGCGCGTACTTCTTCGGCCGCTCGATCGCGCGGCGCGTATTGAACGGGTCCCATCCCAAGCGCCGGAGCAGCTTCGTACGCGTCGCGCATCCCAAACTCGGTTTTGAGAATCGGAAGGCCCGCATCCTGGAGCACTTCCCGCGCCGTCTCTCCTAGCTTCGTTCGTCGCTTGCGCGTGATGAGAATGTGCCCGCTAAGGTTTGTCCTCAGCCGCATAGCCTTTTTCACGCGCTCTATGCTGCCGGCCAGCGCCCAACCGTCGACAGCCTGAGGTCCACAGGGAAGCACCACGAGATCCGAAATCAACAGCGCTGCGTCCTGCACCTCGCCGTCTGCGCCTGGACAATCAATGATTGTGAAGTCGAACTTGGGCACTAGTGAACCAATAGTGCCAGCGGCTAGCTCACGCTTGCTTGCCTGCACCGTCTGAGGCGTCGGATGCCCGCGCTGCTCGGCCCGATAGGCCCACGCCCGCGCAGTCCCCTGTTGGTCGGCATCGACCAATAGAACCTCGCGACCGCTGGCAACCAACTCGGCAGCCACGGCGATAGCCGTGGTTGTTTTGCCGCCGCCGCCCTTCTGTCCCGCAAACGCGATCACCATGATTTCACTGACTCTAGGGGTAGTTGTCCGCCCGTGGCAAGTAATTTAGCGCCTAGGCGCGCAAGCGCTTAGGCGCCAGCGAGCCTTGAGACTAGAGAGCCTAGGTGCTTTTGCTCCTCGGTCAGAGGATGATCACCATGCGTCGCTGCACGTCGAGTTGGTGCAACACGGCATCAAGGTCCAGCTCGCCGCGCTGGTAGAGCGCGACGACGTTCCGGATCACGCCCTCGGCCTGGTCGGCTCGCGCGCGAGGGATGGAAGAGAGGAGGGCGGCCAGATCCTCGACCGCCGCGCGGATCGTATCGAGCGCCTGGCGCTCGGCTGCGGCCAGCGCTGTGGCTTGCGCCTTCTCGTCGCCGGGCACCTTCGCTGAGCCGTCGCGCAATGACTGAAGGAGGGCTGACGACACCACGCCGAGCTGCATCGGCCCCTTGGATGACGAACACGAACGCTCGCGGCGCAGGCGCGAGCGCCACGCCTGCTCTTGGTCGCGCTCGGCCTGCTCCTCGGGGTTGACCCACTCGCCAGCGTCGGAATCGAACCGATCCGACGATCGCGGCGCGGGTCCGCTTCGGGGGGGTACTGGGATACCCGGCGACCCGAGATCGTTGACTGGCGGGGCTCCTATTGCGTCGTTTCTC
>JBBQIO010000422.1:0-4327 GCA_038325015.1 Polyangia bacterium | reverse complement strand
TGGACGCTATCACGCGTTGCGTTGCGACACGGCGGCGGAGCGGGCGGGAATTGTGCGACTCTGGCGCCTGTTGGAGTCGCACAACGCGGGAACGACGGGGGTCATGGCCATGGTGACGCGCAGCACGAAAAGCGGTCGGTGGGTCGGACGAGGGGCGGTGTTCGGGGTGATCTTGGGCGTGTCCTCTCCCATCTGGGCCGCGAGCCCGGGTCCGGTGCCGGCCTGGGTGGCACGGTCGAATGAGTTTGCGAACAAAGTCTTAGCTGTCGAAGCACGCTATTCTCCCGAAGAAGCCACCTCGAGCGGCATCGAAGGCTTCGACACGCAAGTCGCCGACCTCCGGCCAGGCAATATCGCCCGCCTCCGAGCCGACAATACGCGCCTGCGCGCGCAGCTCGAAGAGTCGCTGACCAGCGAGCACGACCCCTTGGTGCGGCAGGACCTCGAGATCATCGTCCATGCTCTGGGCGACGATATCCGTGGCAGCGAGCTCGAAGAGCGCTACGAGCTGCCCTACTACAACGTGCCGCGAATGATTTTTTTCGGCCTACACTCGCTGCTCGACGAGCAGATCGCCCCGGCGCGCCGTCAGCTCGCGACCCAGCGCATCGAGCGCTACACCGGCATCACTGCCGGGACTGAGCCGATGATTGCGCTGGCCGAGGCGCGCTGGCGGGAGCGCGTCGGACACAAGGAGCTGATTGGGCCGTCGCGCGCCAAGATCGAAAAAGATCTGTCGACGATCTCGTTCTTCATCGACGGCATCGACAAGCTGTTCGCCAGCTACAAGGTCCCTGACCATGGCGCGCTGGCCCGGCTGCGCACGCAATTCACCGACTACGCGGCGTTCGTTCGCGCCGAGGTCCTACCGCGCGCGCGCGACGATTTCCGGCTGCCGCCCGAGGAGTACGCCTTTGCGCTGGAGCAATTCGGCGTCGACCTGCCGCCCGCCGAGCTGGCCCGGCTGGCGCATGCCGCCTTTACCGATCTGCAGCAGCAGATGGATGTGCTGGCGGCGCGCGTTGCCAAACAGCGCGGCTGGACGCTGACCGGCTATCGGCCGGTGATTGCCCAGCTCAAAAAGGAGCAGCTCAGCGCCAAGGAGATCCTGTCGCACTATCAAGGACGGCTCAAAGATCTCGAGAACATCATTCGCACCAATCGTCTCCTGACCCTGCCCGAGCGGGCGGCGCGTATTCGCCTGGCCACCGAGGCGGAGAGCGCGCAGTTGCCGGCGCCGCATATGATGGCGCCGCGGTTGGTCGGCAACACCGGTGAGCGCGGCGAGTTCATCGTGCCGGTGCGCATTCCTGCTGCACCGGGCGCCGCCCACGCCACAGCGCAGTACGACGATTTTACCTTTGCCGCCGCATCGTGGACCTTGACTGCACACGAAGCGCGCCCCGGACACGAGCTGCAGTTCGACAAAATGATCGAGCACGGTGTCTCGTTGGCGCGGGCGATGTTCGCTTTCAACAGCACCAACGTCGAGGGATGGGGGCTGTACTCCGAGGCCATCGCACTACCCTTCATGCCGCCCGAGGGGCAGCTCATCTCGCTGCAGCATCGCTTGATGCGTGCGGCGCGCGCGTTCGTCGACCCCGAGCTGCAATCTGGCAAGCTCACGCCGGCTTTGGCCAAAGAGATCTTGATGCGCGATGTCGGCCTGTCGGACGCGCTGGCTACCGAAGAGATCGAGCGCTACACGTTTCGCGCACCGGGGCAGGCGACCTCCTATTTCTATGGGTTTATCCGGCTCAATCAGCTGCGCACCGACGTGCAAAAGGCGCTCGGGCCACGCTTCGATCAGCTGCGCTTTCACGACTTCATCCTGGCCCAGGGTCTCCTGCCGCCGGCGCTCTTGCGCAAAGCTGTCGTTGCCGAATTCCTGACCCCGCATCCGTAAAGCAGTCGTGTTAAACAGCCGCCATGACGCCAAGAACGCTCGGGTTGGTTTGCTTCGCTCCGCTGGTCGTGGGGCTGCTCAGTGGCTGTGGACCCGACCTTCGTCGCACCGGGCCGACCCCCAAGATCGATCTTGGCGCCCCGGTTGAGCTCGACGGTGGGAGCGATTTTTCCGTCGGCGACCTGGCGACCAACCCGTGCAGCTGCGACCGCCCGCCGTCCCCGATGTGCAGTAGCGGAACCATGCTCACGGTGTCGACGGGGCCGGGCAGCTGCGGCGCCGATGGAGATGGTGGTGCTGGCGGCGGCTGCGTCTACCCGACCGCGGTCACGACCTGTCTGACGGGCTGTTTTTCTGGCGCATGCGTCGGCGCGCTCAGCTTTTTGGGCCACACCGCGGCGTATCTCAGCGGCGTGACCAGCAACAACGTGGTGACCAACGGGATGAACATCGACACCGGTCAGTCGGTCACCATCGTGACCGAGACCTATCCGCCCGGCGCGGCCTCCGACGTCCATCTGGTCTATTCGAACAACGGTCGCAACCTGGACAATACGAACCCCGGTACCGACCTGGTCTTGACCTACGACAAATTCACGCAGAACAACGACCAATGGTACGCCGTCATTCCGGCGCAGTTGTCGGCCACGACGGTCTATTGGTATGTCTATGCGCGTGGCAACGGCGTCACCGCGCCGCTGTACGATTCGAATAGCAGCGCCAACTACAACTATGGCGTGGTCGGCGCCGGTCCCGATTTCGCGGTCGCCGATCTAGCGCTCAGCGATTTTGCCGGCAGCTGCAATTGCGAAACCCCACCGGCAGCGAGCTGCACCACGCCGATGCTCACGTCGAGCGGCGCCGGTGAATGCGAGCACGACGGCGGCACGCACTGTAGCTATCCGTCGAGCACCAAGAGCTGCACCCACGGCTGCTTTTCTGCCTCGTGCGGCGATGCGCTCAGCTTTTTGGGAAATGCCGGCGCGTTTGCCGGCGTCAACACCGTGACCAACGGCGGGTCAGTGGCGGCCAATCAATCGGTCACCATCGTGGCGCAAACCTATCCGCCCGGCTCGGTGTCGAACATCAGCGTGGTCTATTCGAACAGCGGCAATCTGACCGCCTCGAACCCCGGCGTTTCAATCACGATGACGTACGACAAATACATTTCCAACAATGATCAGTGGTACGCGATCATTCCCGGCCAAGCGAGTGGAACGACGGTCTATTGGTATGTCGTGGCGACCGGATTTGGCGTCGCGACCCCGTATTACTATTCAAATGAGGGCGGCAACTTCAACTACCAGTCGCAGTAGCACACTAGTTGTTAGTCGCAGCGCAAAGAGATCGTCCACCCTTCGGACAGATACGAGTGGCGCACCGTGCCCGGCGAGCCGCAGATTTTTTTGGCGTCGTCCAGAATGCATAGGTCGTGCGGCCCCGACGACGTCTGGAGGCCCAGTCGCGTGTGGCTGCTCACCTCGCCCGCCCGCCTGTTGTCGACGAACACGCGCGCCGCCCGCCCGCAGTGCGTATTGTCGACGTAAAAAAGAATCCCGGAGCGGCCCTGCACGTCGCTCCTGCGACCGGGCAAGACGGGCAGGACGATCGGCGGCTGCGAGATGCGCTCCATCGACCCCATGGCGAGGGCGGTCGGCGGCGGCGACTGTGCACTGGAAATCCCGGCTTCGTCGCGCCGATTGCTCAAGCCGAGTGCGCCGCCGGGTGCATCCGGGCGTCCGGGCGTGGGCCAGCTCTCGGCCGCCGCCAGTGCCACCGCCGCGCGCGGGTCGCCCTTTTGCAAAAGCACCGCCAGGTCGCAGCCGAGGTAGCGCAGCTCGTCGTCGAGCTGGTCGTGAAAGGCGACCTTCATCTCGCGGTAGTCGGTCAAAAGCGCGTGGTATTCGAGCAGGACCTTGCGCACCTTCCAGCGATAGTCCGGCGTCAGGCCGATGGTCTCGCCGAGCCGGTCGTATTCTTTGATCTGGTCGTAGTGGCGCGTCAGCTCGCGACCGACACGCAGGTAGCCGGCACCGGCGCGGCGCGCCTTGGCGTAAGGCAGCGCAAGCTCCTCGATGGGGCAGCCCTTTTTGGGGCGCGGCTGGATGGCCCGGGCGCGGACCAGCGTGAGAGCCGATTGCACCGAGCGCGCGAACTCATCGCGCAGCTGCTGCATGCTCGAAGACAGATCGGCAAAACGATCGATCGTGCGGCGGTAGTCCGAGCTGTCGCCGAAGACGTCGTCGATCGCGCTCTGCCCCTCCAAGCGGAAGGTCGCCGCGGCAGCGCCGGCGTCGGCGGGCATCGATGTCGGCTGCGCAACTGCCGTGGCGCTGAGCGCGAGCACAACGCCGAGCGTGCAGAGGTTGCGGCCCATGCGACGACTTCTGACGGGCCCATGACCGCCGGGCAAAATTTTTC
>JBBQIO010000421.1:0-4328 GCA_038325015.1 Polyangia bacterium | reverse complement strand
CCAATTGTAAATACACAACACTTGATGAAATGAACGAGTGAAGCACGCAGACGATGCTCTCGAGGATGCGGAGCCGGGTCACTTTGTTTGGTGATCGGGAAGTGATGAGGATCGATGACACGAAGATCGTCGCTCGACTGGCCGACAAGCGCTAAGCTCGGGGCAGATGATCGGAAAATTCTCGAGTTTGACGCGCTTGGATGGACGCATGAAGGTGGCATACCAAGCCACCCCGGCGGAGCAGGACGTGCGGATGATCTTGCGCATCGGCCAGCCGAACCTATCGGACATTGGGCACTGGGGGATCGACACCTCACGATGCGTGAGTGTGGGCGGCAGTGACTTTGCGCCGTGGGAATCGAGCTTCACGGTGGGCAAGCCGTGGGGCAACGCACAGGGATCGGACGTTGTTTACGTGGCACGTGTCAAAGGCATGAGCCGTAGCTTTGTACCTCACTTGATCGCGCGTCTGAACCTGCACCTTGGCGAAAAGCTTGAGCACCTCGAGCTGACAGGCAGCGCTCCACTCGGAGAGACAGCGATCACCGAAGCGGAGGTGCTGCCGTGCCTCGCGGACCTGAGCACCTATCCAGGGCAGTGGCCCGATCTCGGTTTTGCCGTCGAGCGTGTGCCCTCCTGCGAGCGCGAGCTCGGCTTTCAGATCGAGCTGTGTGAGCCGCTCGCCCCCGCCGACCAAGAGAAGCTGCAGTTCATGCTCATTGGCATCCGCGAGGTCATCGAGACCTACGCGAACGAAAAGGGCAAGGCGGTCGATCCCAAAAAGGCGTGGCTCAAGTTCATGCCGCCGTACATGACCGATAGGCGAGCGCAAGCCTACGCCGGAGAAGTCGCGCACGCACATGCGCCGAGCTGCGCCGCTGTGCTCAACATGCTGGCGAGCTTTCATCGCCGGGTCGCGAAGATCGCGCGGGTGCGAGTCACGTCGACGACTGGCGCTCCACAAACGGCGCAGAAGCAAGACTGGGCGACGTGGCTCATCGCAGACGAAGCACCAAAGCCACCAAAGCCACCAGCCTTGTCGGGTTTTCCTCCATATCGCACGCCGGCCGAAACCGCGCTGCTACCAATGCCGGAGCTCCTGGCGAGCAATACCCTCGGGCCAGCAGTTTACGCGGTGCTGCGCGCCGAGCTCCACCTGGAACCACTATGCACAGCGGACATTGATGGCATCACGCGGGCACTCAGCTGTTTGCGCGATGCAATCGGCGACCAGCTGCGCTACTCGGTGAACAGCAAAGGCAATTCGCGAGTCGTCCGCTACCAAGCAAAACACTTCGACAACATCACCGCGTGGTGCCGCACCTTGCTCGGCGAAACGCCGGCAGATATGAAAGCACTCGTTCGCATGGCGCAGAACGGCGACCTCTACGGTGCTGATGTGAGCTTCAAAGGCGAGGGCGTTGGCGACGACGCAGCCGCGACCGCTTCGCCTTGGACGGTGTCGTATTGGGCCGATCTTGAGGGCGTTTACACGATGCTGTCCTTTACCGTGCCGCTGTCATTCCCTCTCGCTCGCTTCGCCGATCTGGTGGCGGCGTTCGCTTCTTCGTTGCGAGTGCGCTGGGGCAATGCCGGCTTTGGCTACGCGACGTGGGAATACTTCGGTGGCCAAGCCCCCCCGCCAGAACATGTCAAACACCATCCGGGCTTTGACCACGGAGAGCACGTCGGCAAGATGGTGGCGCTACAAGAAAAGATGCGCGCGGTGAGCTGGCTCAACTTGCTCGGCCCGGAGCTGTGGTCGCGATTGAGCGACACGCAGCGCGACGAGGTGACCAAGACATGCCAACCGCAGCAGACCGGCGAATGCTTGCTCATCCGCGCCGCGCCCCAGCCGGACCCCAGCGGAAAGGACTACGCGGCACTCCGGGCGCTACTCACGCCAATCGCGGGATAGCCCGCTTTGGGCGTGATATTACGAAACGAAAATACTGCTTCCGGTAAAGTTTGTCATGGCTGCAAGGTGCGTTGCAGCCGCTCAGTTTCGTACCCGCTTGATCGCAACTTGGTGACGATGGTCTGGAAGGTGTCTTCGTTCATGTGAGCGGTGCGGCTCAAGATCCACAAGTAATCCCGGCTTGGGTGACCGACGACAGCATAGGAGTAATCCTCGGCCAGATCGATCACCCAATAGGGCGCCCAAAACGGTCGGAAAAAACTGACCTCAAGCTTGGCGTTGCTGGTCTGGTCGACCACCCGCGCCCGACCAAGCGCGCTCTTCTGCTTGCCGTCGAGCCGATCGAGCCGACAGCTGTTGAGAACCTCGATATCGCCATCACCGGAACGCACGGTATACGTGGCCGTTGTAGCCGTGCAGCCTTTCTGGAACCGCTGTGGAAAGCTGGCGATTTCAAACCAAGTGCCCACATAACGTCCGAGGTCGACGTGTGCCCCCGTCGACAACGGCGGCAACTTGAGTCGCTCGGTGCTGGTCGCACAGCCAGTAGCAAATGCAATAATTAACACGGTGATGGCAATCGAGATTTTCATATGTCCTTCGCGGTCCTACTTGGGCAACAACACCGAGTCGATCACGTGGATGACGCCGTTGGAGGCCTGAATGTCGGTCTTGACTACGTTGGCAGCGTCGACAGTCACCTTGCCGCCGGTCACTGCAATCTTCACCGTGCCGCCCTGCACCGTCTTGGCTGAAGTCAGTTTGACTACATCCTTGGCCAGGACTTTACCCGCCACCACATGATAGGTGAGCACGGCGGTGAGCTTGGCCTTGTCCTTGAGTAGCGCGTCAAGCGTGCCAGGAGGGAGCTTGGCGAACGCTTCGTCCGTCGGAGCGAAGACGGTGAACGGCCCTTTGCCCTTCAGCGTCGTGATGAGATCGGCGGCGCCGAGAGCAGTGGCCAGCGTCTTGAATTGTCCAGCGGCGACCGCGGTGTCGACGATGTCGACGCTCTTGGCCAGAGCAGGTGAGACAGCGACAAACGAAACGGCGAGCGCAACGACAGTGCCTGCGAGACGATGCATGGCTTCCTCCAGAGGTTATACACCCTGTACGGATGCCAGCCGCGATTGGATGTCAGCTGTGAAGTACTCCAATGACGATAGTCGGCCCACGCACCACATCGCCACCGCCACTCGGCTCGAGGGTGATCATCATCGCGTCGGGCGCACCGACGTCACCAAGCAGTTTTTCATAGTCGACTCGCGCCACCGCCCGACCCGCAGCATCAACGTGGACGAGGCCAGCCGGGACCACTTTTTTACCATGGGCCACCCACAGCTCGTAGTCGTGCTCTGCGACGGGCCGCAAGCCTTCGGTCACGACAAACGCGCGCTTGAGGCCGCTATGCAAAATCACGTTGGCGGTGGCTGTCTGCCCTTTCTCCGCCGGTAGCGGAAACAGGCGCGTGCCTGCCAGCTGGAGCAGCGCCACCGCTTCGCCCGGAAGTCGCTGATCTTGCTCGAGCAACTGGTTGCGTTTTTGGCACTCGTCTCGTTCGGTGGTCGTTGCGGTCAAGGCAGCCGCTTTGTCCGCACTCTCCCTCCGCAGTGATTCGACGGCAACCAGCGCGGGCCCGAGCCCCGGCGGCCGATAAACCACATAAGCCAGCAACAGAGCTGCCGCGGCGGCAAACGCCCCGGCCATCCTTGCAATTCGTCTCGCCCGTCGCAGACGTGCCGCATTGGGCGCAATCCGTTGCTGGATCAACTGCCACACTTGGGGCGCGGGCCGCTCCCCTTGTCCATGGCCATCCCCGTCGAGAACCGAGGCCCCTTGCATCGCCTCTGCAAGCGCCTCGAGGCAGCCTTCGTGTTGGGGCAGCGCCAGATGCGCCTCGGCTTCGGCGCGTTCGTCGGCTGTCAACGCTCCCAGTGCGAAGAGGCCAACGAGCTCCTTGAATGTGGCGCAGTCCATCACGCCGTTCCCCCTTTATTGAGATGCTCAGCGAGCTTTTCTAGCGCCGCACGAGCGCGTCCTTTGATGGTACCGAGGGGGTGCCCGGTCCGAGTGGCGATCTCCGACTGCGAAAGTCCGTCGAAATAAGCGAGCTCGACCACGGCGCGCTGCTCCGGCGGCAGAATGCTCAGCGCTTCGGAGACGCGCTTTCGTGTCTGGGCGGTCTCGACCTGACGCTCAGGGGTGGGCATGGCTGCGGTCGTTCGGTCCTCGTGCTGGAATTGGTCGACGGCGCGGGTGCGGCTAGCACGAGCGCGCAGGCGGTCGATGGCCCGATTGCGCCCAATGGAGGCGATCCACGGAGCTGGATTGCCGCGCGCGCCGTCGTAGAGGCCAGCGCGGGTCCATACTTCCAAAAACGTGTCTTGAACGATTTCTTCTGCTTCGGTCA
>JBBQIO010000420.1:0-4330 GCA_038325015.1 Polyangia bacterium | reverse complement strand
GTGGCGACGAAAAAGCGTGCGCGTGCGCCTGCCTCGCCGCTCCAGATGCCACGCCAGTCGTACGACAGGCGCGTCAGGATCACGAACACCGCGGCACCGGCGCCGATCAGAATCGACCCTTCCCAGATCTTGAAGCTGGCGCCGTAGATAAAGCCGAGTGCGATGAAGATGGACATGAAGAAAAACAGGAATGTGTAATCGGGTCCGAGGACGCCCAAAAGATGCGCCCCCAGCGCACGATGGGGTTGCCGCGGGCTCGACCCAGGCGGGCCAGCGGACGCTGAATTTTGTGGTGCGGCGACGGCCGGTTCGGACATGGCGCGCACCTTGTCAGACCGGGTGTCGAACTACAAGCCGTGTCCGCAGGCGTTTACTCCACCGGCGCGCAGGGCATCGTCTTGGTCACCGCCACTTGACGTCGCGTCCAGTACGCCCCGGTCTGCCACAGCACCTTGGGCGTGGTCAGCTGGTATTGCCAAAACACGATGCGCACGGAGTCCGGCGGCTCCATCAGGTGCGTGGCGAACAGCCGCTGCGCCGAGAACGGCTGACGGCAAATGCTTTCGAGCAACCCGAGGACATAGGGCGGCGTGCGCCGGTACGACAGGCCGTAAAACCAAAGCTGAAAATCGAGCCGCGGCTGATGCGGGGCGACGAAATCGGGGCGGCGGTCCACCGCGCCCGGCTTGTGGTGCAGCTCGAGCGGCATGAATTCATCGGGCGGCGCGGCGGCTGGATGAATCTGGATTTCGGGCTCGATGCGCTCGACGGTGACAGCCGCGAATAAATGATAGTTATTGATCGCGCGGAAGGGGGCAAACGGCGCGGTCAGCGCGCTCAGGGAGTCGGTCTTCGGTCCCGGCAAAAACTGTACACAACCGTCGATCACGGAGACGAACGCGAACAGCGCCAGCGCGCCCCACTCGACGAGCGTGCGCGTCACCCGGGCGGTTGGCGTCGGCGGCAGCGGCACGGCACGCGGCGCCACCAGCCAGCCGGCGATGTCATCTTCCTCGAAGAGTACAACACCCAGGAGAAATGATAAATAACAAAAAAATCCATAATTAGCGGTTAATGCATTTATGATCTGAAATCCGCTGAACAAATAAAAGGCGATTAATCGCATCTTGCGATTGCCGAAGATCAAAAACGGCACGCCCAGCTCCAAGAGCAGCGTCGACCAGGTCAGGACTTGCAGCACCTTCGCCGGCAGCGCATGGGCGTAGAGGGCCAGCACCGTTGGCAGTGGCGCGGTCTCGAAGTAGTGCGTCAGCGCGCTGCCATCTGTCCAATCCCCGCGATCGGATTGGAGCTTGGCCAGGCCGCTCTCGAAGTAGAGCTTGAAGAGCAGCAGGCGAAACAGCACATGCATCACCGGGGAGCGCCGGTCGGTGGGCAGCAGCACGGCGAACGCGCCGCACTCGATCAACAGGTTGTCCCATTGGAAGCCGAAGAAGGCGCCCCCGACGTTGACCACGCTCAAATAGAAAATCGTCGACAGCGCCAGCGCGACGCGCGCGCGCACACCGTTTCGGCCGGGCGAAAACAGCACAATAGCCGCCAGCGCCAGCCCGAGCACGCCGACCAGGTAGAGCGCCCCGTCGACGACGTCGGGCGAGAGCCAGCGAAACAGCGTCGGCCACTGCCACAGCGGCGGCGTCACCGACCCGCCGAGCAGGTGGGACACCGGCGACAAGCCGTGGGTCCCGAATAACGGCTCGGCCTGAAACAGAAACGAAGCCCAGGCGTCGACAAAGACGACCCCCAGCAACAGCTGAAACAAACGCGCGACGCGAGGCCCACCCAGCCGCATCGAATTTACCTTACAAAACCTGCTCCGCCGATGAAGGGCTGGCGTTTGCCGGCTTGATCTCCGCCTCGACCCACTGCGCGATCATCTTGTCGCTGGCCACCAGTCCGTAGCGGTCGACGACCCCAGCCAGCGCCTCCTCCAGCTCCTCGCAGTCGGCGTAGCGGGCGTCGCGCTCGTAGGCCATCGCTTTCCACAAGATCCCGTCGAGCTCGGGCGGCAGCTCGGTGCGCAACAGCGACGGCGGCGTCAGGTGCGGCCAGCCGACGCGTCCGAGATCGGCGAGCAGCGCGAGATCGAGATTCACTTCGGTGCCGGTCAAAAGCTCGTAGGCAATCGCGCCCACCGCATAGATGTCGGCGCGCCGGTCGACCGGCTTGCCCAACCGATGCTCGGGCGCCATGTACGCCGCCGTGCCTTTGACCTGACCAAGCTCGGTCTTGTTGACCCGGCTGGCCTGGTTGGCCTTGGCGATGCCGAAGTCGCCGAGCTTAACCACGCCGTTTCGGGCGATGAAGACGTTGGCGGCCTTGACGTCACGATGCACGATTTCGAGCGGCTGGCCGGCCTCGTTCTTGGCCACGTGCGCCGCATGCAATCCGTCGCAAATCTTGCGCACGATGGCCAGCGCTACCTTGACCGGGACCTGCGCGTCGCGATCCACGACGTTGCCTAAAAGCGCGCCCAGGTCGGCGCCGTCGATGTATTCCATCGCGATGAAATATTCGTCACCGGCCTTTCCCAGGTCGGAGATCTGGACGATGTTCGGATGGGTCAAGCGCGAGGCCAGCTTGGCCTCGTCCAAGAAATGCTCGACGACGACGGCCTGCAGCGCGAGCTGTTTTTGCAGGACCTTGAGCGCCACTAGCTTTTCGAACCCGGCCTCGCCCGACACGCGCGCCAGATACACCTCGGCCATGCCGCCGGAGCCGAGCCGCCGAACGATCCTGTAGCGGCCGATCTGCGTGGGCACGCCATCCGCGGTCAGCGCCGCGTCCATCGCGCGGGCTGGAGCCACTGCCGGTGCAACCGCCAGCGCAGTGGCTGCGGTACCGCGCACCGCATCCGAGTCGCCCCTGCTGGGCAGTCTCTTTCGCGCCCAAAGCAGCGCCGCGATAAGCGCCGCCAAAACCACAACCGCGACCGCCGGCAGCGGGCTCGCGCGTCGCACCACCGCGACCAGGTGCGCATCGGCGCCGGCGATCGCCAAGAGCGGCAGCTCGACCGTCACGCCACCAGCCAGCTCGACTTTGGAAAGCGGCGCTACGCTGCCGGCGACGGTAAGCTTGCCGGCCAGGCCCATGGATTCGAGTCGCGTCCCAACCGCCGAGAGGTCGACCAGGGAGGCGACGGCCAGCGCGCCGCGCAGCTTCTCGCCCTTCTCCGCCGGACGAATGTTGGTCACCTCATCGACGAACACTTTTCCGTCGATCAGCCGCAAGTGAACTCCGGGCACATCGAAGGCCAGCGCGCGCGCGCCTGCGGGAAAGCGCAGCAGCGAGGTGGTGTGGCCGTCGTTAAAGACCTGGCCGATTTCGATGATCTCGCCGGGCTTGGGGCGAAAGGCCAGCTCCTTGGCGGTTTCGTCGCGCGCGGTGATCGCATCGGTCGCGACCACCGATTCCATGATTGGCAGGTCGGCTAACGTGCTGGCGCGCGAGTGGATCGCCGCAACGGTCTCGCGCAGCCGCCCGTCGACCTCGGTGGCGAAGGATTGCGCCTGCGCCTTCTGACCCGCTTCGAGCGCCAGGTGCAGCGCTGCTGCACCGCCCAAACCGACGAGGAAAACCGCGATACTGGCGAGCTTCATTGGCCCTTAGGGCTTCTTGCCGCGGGCCATACCGAACTTGTCGGTCGAGGCATCGGAGCCGTCGGCGGTCATCTGCAGCGCCACCGTATTCTTTTCGGCGGCGATGGTGACGTCGCGCGAAATCGGCGTCGTGCTGTGGTCGTTCCACGCACGCAGCTTGTACTTGCCCGGTTCGAGGCTCTTGAAGTTGAAATGTCCGTCGGCGTCGGTGACGACATAGTGCGGCGCCGAGACGACCACCACGTGGGCCGACATATTCGCGTGTAGGTTGCAGCCGAGCGTGACGATGCCCTCTTTGTCGAGAATGACCGCGCGCGCCTCGCCGTTTTTGTACAGGCCGAGGTCGAACGGCCGGACTTCGGAGCGTGAGAAGACGTTGTGATAGACGTTGTCGAAGTTGGGGAACAGCACCGTCGAGCCGACCGGCACGACCAAGAGGCGCGGCGCGAACTGCCGGTTGCGCTGCTCCATGACGCGCTGGCGCGGCGCTCGATGGCGCCATTTACCGCTCGCCGGCTCGAGCGTGATGACCGCAAGCGCACCCGCCGCAGCCTTGCCATCGAGATGAATCGTGCCCGTGAGCGAGCCGCGCTTGGGTTTTTCATCGGGCTCGTCCTGCTCCGAGCTGCCGACGACCGCGGGCTGGGCCGGCGTGTCTTTGGGCAGCGCCTGCAACGGCGTGGTGATGCGCGGCGGCGCGCCTTCGCGAA
>JBBQIO010000419.1:0-4330 GCA_038325015.1 Polyangia bacterium | reverse complement strand
GCTCATCCCTTTGCCGACGGCGGCCGACGATCACCAGACTAAAAATGCGCGCGAGCTAGAGGTCAAAGGCGCGACGGAAATGGTCCCGCAGGCCGAAGCGACCCCAGACGGTCTGGCGGCACTGCTCGCCGATTTGCTGGAAAACGCGGCAGCACGCGCACACATGGGCGCCCAGGCGCGAACCCTGGCCCGACCGCTAGCGCACGTCGAAATCGCCGACGCTCTACAAACTCTCGGCGCTTCCAGGTAAGGTCCGCCGCCATGACGCCCATGTTTCGCCAAAAACGCCTCCAGGTTCACTTCGTGGGGATCGGCGGCATCGGCATGTCCGGCATCGCCGAGGTGCTGCTCAACCTCGGCTACGTCGTCAGCGGCTCGGATCTCAAAGAGTCGGACACGACGCGCCGCCTGGCCGATTTGGGCGCGCAGTTTTACGTCGGCCACGAGCGCCGCAATGTCGGCGCCGCCGATGTCGTCGTCATATCGAGCGCAGTGCGTGCCGGCAATCCCGAGGTCGAAGAGGCGCGCAAGCGCAGTATCCCGGTCATCCCCCGCGCCGAGATGTTGGCCGAGCTGATGCGCATGAAGTACGGCGTCGCGGTCGCCGGATCGCACGGCAAGACCACCACGACGTCGCTCATCGCGACCGTGCTATACGAGGCCGGCCTCGATCCCACCGCCGTCATCGGCGGTAAATTGCCGTCGCTGGGGTCGAACGCGCGGCTCGGACAGGGCGAATATTTGGTCGCCGAGGCGGACGAGTCGGACGGCTCGTTTTTGCAGCTGACGCCGACGGTCGCAGTGGTGACCAATGTCGATCCCGAGCATCTCGATCATTACGGATCGCTGGCGCAGCTCAAACGGGCGTTCGTCGAGTTCGTCAATCGCGTGCCGTTTTACGGGCTCGCGGTGCTGTGCGCCGACCATCCCAATGTGCGCGAGCTGCTGCCGTTGGTCACCAAGCGCTATGTCACCTACGGGCTGGGCGCGGATGCCGATTTTCGCGCGACGCAGCTGGCCTTCGACGGCTGTAAGACGCGCTTTTTAGCGCACGCGCGCGGTGAGGAGCTGGGCATCGTCGAGCTCGCGATGCCGGGCGCGCACAACGTGCAAAACGCGCTGGCCGTGCTGGCGGTCGCCGATTTTCTTGGTGTCGACTTCGACACCTATGCGCGCTCGCTGTCGAGCTTCGCCGGTGTCAAGCGGCGCTTCACCGTGCGCGGCGAAGTCGGCGGCGTCATGGTCGTCGACGATTACGGGCACCATCCGGCCGAAGTGCGCGCGACGCTCGCCGGGGCACGTCGCGGCTTTCCGCAGCGGCGCTTGGTGGTCGCGTTTCAGCCGCATCGCTACACGCGCACGCGCGATCTCATGGCCGAGTTTGCCGCCGCGTTCGACGACGCCGAGCTGGTCGTGATCAGCGACATCTATCCCGCCGGCGAAGAGCCGATCGACGGCATCGACAGCGCGCGCCTCGTGGCCGACATGCGGACCCGCGGACACGCCGGCGCAATCCATATCGCCAAGCGCAGTGACATTGCAAAACAACTTTCGCCGCGGCTGCGCGCCGACGACATCGTCATCACACTCGGCGCCGGCGACATCTGGCAGGTGGGCGAAGAGCTGCTGGCGCTGCGCACGCTTCGGTGATCGGTTCGTGCCGCTGAAGGAGGTGCAATGCGCAGCGCTGCGCGCGGCCGCAGGCGCAGACTCCGAGGTTCGCTTCGACGAGCCGATGAGCCGCCACACGACGCTGCGCATCGGCGGGCCGGCCGACGCATGGATTGCGCCCGCCGACGAAGAGCGTCTAGCCGCAATTCGCCGTCGCGCCGGCGAGCTGGGCTTGGCCCATCGCGCGCTGGGTGCGGGCTCGAATCTGCTGGTCAAAGACGGCGGAATTCGCGGCGTGGTGCTCTCCCTGCGCAAGCTCAGCGCGATCCGCGTTGTCGAGGAGGCGCCCGACTCCGTGCAGCTCGCCGTCGCGGCCGGCGTGTCGACCGGCAAGCTGCTCAGCTTCGCGACGCGCGGCGGACTCGGGGGCGTCGAGTTTCTCGGCGGCGTGCCCGGTACCGTCGGTGGCGGCTTGATCATGAATGCCGGCACCTACCTCGGCGAGTTCAAAGACGTCACGCAGTCGCTCTTCTCGGTCGACGTCGCGGGCGAGCGAGTGACGCGCACGTTGGCCGAGTGCGGCTTCGCCTACCGCCACTCCGACATTCCGCTCACCGATGTCGTGACCGGTGCGCTCTTGGGCCTGCCGCGCCGACCGCGCAGCGAGATCGAAGCCGCAGTGACCGCCCTGCGCGCGCGTCGCAAAGAGCGCGAGCCGCACAGCGTGCCCAACGCCGGGTCGATCTTCAAAAATCCGCCCGGCGATTTCGCTGGCCGTTTGATCGAAGCGTGCGGCTGTAAATCGCGCCGCGTCGGCGGCGTGCAGGTGTCGCCGGCGCACGCCAACTGGTTGGTCAACATCGACGCCGGCAACGCGCGCGAATTTCTACAGCTTGCCCACGAGGTGCGGGAAGCGGTACGCGCGCAATTCGGTATCACGCTCGAATTCGAGCTCAAAATCCTAGGAGAAGACGCATGACGTGGAAGGGTCGCCGCGTGGGCGTGGTCATGGGAGGGCCGTCGGCCGAGCGCGAGGTGTCGCTGAGCTCTGGGGGACGCGTTCTTGCTGCATTGCAGCAAAAAAACTACGACGCCGTCGGTATCGACTGGCAGAGCAGCGGCGACGATCTCGGCGTGCTCTTGCGCCGCGAGCGCGTCGACGTCGCCTGGAACGCGCTGCATGGCACGTTCGGCGAAGATGGCTGCGTGCAGGGGCTGCTCGAATGCCTGCGCATTCCCTACACCGGGTCGGGCGTGCTGGCCTCTGCGCTGGCGATGGACAAGATCGCAACGCGACGGATTTTCGACCAGGAGTCGATCGAATCGCCGCGCTGGCGCCGCTATCACGGGGCGGCCGACGTCGCGCGCGTCGGCTATCCGTTGGTGGTCAAACCGTCGGCGGAGGGCTCGTCCGTGGGCGTGTCGATCGTCAAGACGCCCGCCGAGCTGGATGCGGCGCTGGCCTTGGCCGCGGGCTGTCACGGCGTCACACTGCTCGAAGAGTACGTGCGCGGACGCGAGATCAACGTCGGGGTGCTCGACGACGAAGCGCTGGGTGAGGTCGAGATTCGTCCGGCCACCGAGTTCTACGACTACGCCGCCAAGTACCTGCGCAACGACACCGAATACCTGGTCCCGGCGCCCATTACCGAGGACGAGCGGCGCACGCTGCATGCCCTGGCCGTGCGGGCGCATCGCGCGCTCGGCTGCGCCGGCGCGACTCGCGTCGACCTTTTGTTGACGGTCGAGGGGCGCGCCGTGTGCCTCGAAATCAACACGCTTCCTGGCATGACCGACCACTCGCTCCTGCCCAAGATCGCGGCCCATCGCGGCCTCGATTATCCGACATTGGTCGAGCGCATCCTCGACGGCGCCAGGCTTTACGCGTAGCGCGTCGGCACCTGGTGTAGAATCGACGACCGCCATGGGCATCGCCGTCGACGAGCTGTTGATTCATCCGCGGGTCGCCCAGCAGGGGCTGGACGCGGCGGCGTTGCGGCCGCTGGTCGAGTCGGCGGCGGAGCGGTTAGTGCCGTTCACTGCACCGATCGTCGGCGGGGCGATCGCGATCGTCGACTGGGATCATCGGTTGCCGTCGCGCACACTGGCGGTGCGCCTGCATTTGTTTCGCGACGCGCCGTCGCGCGAGCTCTTGTTCGGAGCGCTGACAACGCGCCGTGAGCAAATCAACGCGCGCAATCGTTACCCCGAGTTCGACGTGCCCGATTTCGACGATCTTCCGTCGGATGAAACCTACGATGTCGAGCTGGCCCGCAACCAAGACGCGACCGACCTGCGCGCGGCAGTCTGGCGAATCGAGTCGATGCGCCTGGTCTCGCCGTGGCGCCGCAAGCTTCCACCGGCGCTGGCCGAAGAGGCTGCTGCCACAGTGCGCGCGTCGGCCGAGCTCAAGAGCGCCGTCGCGCTCAACCCCAATCGTCCGTCGGGCCTCGGCGAAGTGGAGGCGGTGGCGCTGATCCCGCCGTGTGAATCGCGCTTGCCTCGCTGGACGATCGACGTGTGGTGGCTGACCGCGTTCGACGGACGCATGGGCAAAGGTTGGTCGTTTCTCGTCGGCTTCGACGAGCCGCGCGTGGTTCTCAGCGCGCGAGAAATGTCGATTCGCGCCGGGTAACGCGAGTAGCGCTTCTGGGACGGGCTAGAGCTGGTCGACGGTAATCGGCGCAAAATCGCGACCGAGCGCGCGGCTCAGCTCGGC
>JBBQIO010000418.1:0-4333 GCA_038325015.1 Polyangia bacterium | reverse complement strand
CGCCGGAGAGCAGGGCGGCGCCAACCAAAAGAGCTCGAGAGATACGCGCCGAAACGCGGCAGTAGGGTATCAGTCGCTGCACGGCTAAGACCTCTTTGGCAAAAGTAAAACTCGTGTGTACCACCCACACCTGGAGGGGTCAACCTGCAGTCTTCGCTAAATTATTGTTATTGGTGGTCGAAACGGCTCGAACCGATTCGCGCGGTCTTAGCCAGGCTGGGCTGCGCTAGAGCCGACTCCAGATGTGCTCCAACAGCGCCTTCATTCCGTCGGTCGTTGCCGCCGAAACGCAGTGCAGCTGCACGCCACGCGCGGCGAACTGCGCCCGCCAGTGCTCTTCGGCCTCACGCGTGTCGGTCAGGTCGCGCTTGGACAGGACGACCAGCTCGGGACGCGCGGCCATGCGCGGGTCGTACGCCGCGAGCTCTTTTCTGATGATGTCGTAGTCGACGAGCGGGTCGCGACCGGTCTCCGGGGGGCTGAGCTCGACCAGATGCACCAAGACGCGCGTGCGGTCGAGGTGGCGCAAAAAGCGCAGCCCCAAACCGTGCCCCTCCGACGCGCCCTCGATGAGGCCGGGCACGTCGGCGAGGACGAAGCTGCGGCCGCCGGACAGGGCGACCACGCCCAAGTTGGGCACCAGGGTGGTGAAGGGATAGTCGGCGATCTTGGGCCGCGCCCTCGACACGGATGCGATGAAGGTCGACTTGCCGACGTTGGGATAGCCGACCAGGCCGACGTCGGCCAAGAGCTTGAGCTCAAGCCGGAGCTTGCGCTCCTGTCCGGGCTCGCCTGGCTCGGCTTCAGTCGGCGATTGATAGGTGGCCGTGGCGAAGTGGATGTTGCCGCGGCCGCCTTTGCCGCCCTGCGCGGCGACGAACGTTTGATCCGCTTCGGTCAGGTCGGCCAGCCGCTCGCCGGTCTCGGCGTCTTCGATGATCGTGCCGACCGGAATGCGGACGCGCGTGTCTTCGCCGCCGCGGCCGTATTTGTCGCGCCCTTGGCCGTGCTGCCCAGACGCCGCGACATAGCGCTGCTGGTACTGCAGGTCGAGCAGCGTCGAGAGCCCCTCGTCGGCGACGAAGACGATCGATCCGCCGTTGCCGCCGTCGCCGCCCGAAGGCCCGCCACGCGGCACGAACGGCTCGCGGCGAAAGGTCGCGCAGCCGTTGCCGCCCGACCCAGCGCGGACGAACACGGTGACTTCATCGATGAAGTGCAAAGGATGCCCCTGACGGGCGGAGTGCTACGCGGACTTGGTTGCTGCTGCAGTTGCGGCCGGCACCACGCTCACCCGACGGCGAACGGTGCCCTTGTTGCGGAACGAGCTGAACTCGACCACGCCGTCGACGAGCGCGAAGATCGTGTAGTCGCGCCCGAGGCCGACACCGACGCCGGGATGAACCACGGTGCCTTTTTGGCGGATCAAAATGTTGCCGGCAATGACCTCTTGCCCGCCGAACCGCTTGACGCCGCGCATTTTCGGGCCGGAATCACGGCCGTTGCGCGAGGCGCCCTGTCCTTTTTTATGAGCCATCGTCGAGCTCCGTATTTCCGATTATGCGTTGATCGCGGTGATTTTGACCGCGGTGAAGGGCTGGCGATGGCCCGTTTTGCGCCGGTAGCCCTTGCGCCGGCGATATTTGAAGATGATCAGCTTTTCGCCGCGGCCCTGCTTGACCACTTCGGCGCTGACCGTGGCGCCGGCCACACGCGGCTGCCCGACGGTGACCGAATCACCGTCGGAGATGAGGAGGACCTCGCCGAACGTCACCGCACCACCGGCAGGCAACGGCTCGTTGTCTTCCGCGGTCGACAGCTTCTCGACGTGGATGGTCTCTCCGGGTGCAACCCGATACTGCTTACCGCCCGTGGCGATTACGGCGTACATGAGGGAATGACTCCTTGGGCCAAAAACCGAGGCGCGAAATCTACGCGGAACGGCTTGGATGTCAATCGTTTTCTGCCACCAGCGGCTTGAGCGTGGTGATCGCAGTCAGCCGGTCGTCGACCTCGCCGATGAACGCCAGGCCCATGCCCTCTTCGCGCCCGCCGTCGTCGTCTTTGCCGACCGCCCGTGGAATCGCCAGCCAGGTCACGCGCCCGCGCACGCGAATCGGGCTGTCGTCGCCGACCGAGACCTCGAGGTCGAGCTCCGAGCCGATGGGTAGCGGTCGCGAGGTGCGAATGAACAGGCCGCCGGTCGACAAATTGGTGATGAAGTCGCGCTGCAGGTCTTCATCGCGCATGTACACGACGCGCAGCTCGACCGGGACGCGCGGCGCGGTGCGACGGTCCTCGTACTCGCGATCGGCCCGGGCGCGGGCGGCGGCGACTCGCGCAGTCTCGAACAGTTGCCGCAGCGCGGCGTCATAGGGCGCGCGCGCCACGCCCACCTCAGTAATGAGGGCGGTGATCAGTGCGGCGGGGGTTACATCGAACGACGGGTTGCGCACCCGCACGCCAGCTGGCACCAGTCGCCGCTCGCCGATGTGCGTGACCTCGCGCTCGGGCCGCTCTTCGATGACGATGGCGTCGCCGTCCGGCGCAGTCAGGTCGACGCTCGACAGCGGCGCTGCGACAAAAAACGGCAATTTGTGATGGCGCGCGGCGAGCGCGATCGCGTAGGTGCCGATCTTGTTGGCCACGTCGCCGTTGGCGGCGATGCGATCCGCACCGACGACCACCGACTGGATCTCGCCCTTGGCCATCAGGTACGCGGCCATCCCGTCGGTGATGACGGTGACGTCGATGCCGCTCTTTTGCAGCTCCCACGCGGTCAAGCGCGCGCCTTGCAAAAATGGGCGCGTCTCGCCGGCCAAAACGCGCACTTTTTTGCCGCTCGAAACCGCGGCGCGAATGACGCCGAGCGCGGTGCCGAAGCCCCCGGTGGCCAAAGCCCCCGCGTTGCAGTGCGTGAGCACGACGCCGGCGGGCAGAAGCGGCGCGCCATTTTTGCCGATCGCTCGGCACGACGCGATGTCCTCTTTTTGGATCCGAGCCGCCTCGGCGAGCAGAGCCTCGGGGTTCTGCGGCTGCACGCGCTTCATGCGGTCGAGCGCCCAGAACAGATTCACGGCCGTCGGCCGCGTCGCGGCCAGGAGCGCATAGACCTCGGCCAGCGGCGCATTTTTTAGCGCGCCTAGCGCCACGCCCCACGCCGCCGCGCAGCCGATCGCCGGCGCCCCGCGCACGACCATGTCGGTGATCGCCTCGGCGACCTGACGATAATCGTCGCAGGCCAGCCAAAGCTCGTCGTTGGGCAGCGCGCGCTGGTCGAGCAAAAGGAGCCGCGCGCCATCCCAATGCAGCGGCGACAGCGCTCGTGGATTGATCGCCGGCGGCTGCGCAACGACGGGTTTTTGTACGTTCTCCATGCCTCAGCCCAGCAACTTTTTAAGGAGCTGGTTGACCAGCTCGGGGTTGGCCTTTCCGGACATCGCCTTCATCACCTGTCCGACGAAAAAACCGAGCAGCTGCGCCTTGCCCGAGCGATAGCCGGCGGCCTGCGAGGGGTGATCGTCGACCACCTTGCGACACACCGCCTCGATCGCGGCGCCGTCGGTGATCTGATGCAGCCCCTCCTCGGTGACGATGGCTTCAGCCGAGCGACCGGTCGACCACATCTTGTCGAACACGTCCTTGGCGATCTTGCCGCTGATAATGTTGCGGTCGATGAAGCGCACCAGCTCGGCGAGCTGCGCCGCCGGCACCGGCGACTGGCCGATCTCTTTTCCGTCTTTGTTGAGCCGGCCGAGCAGCTCGGACGACACCCAGTTGGCCGTCGCTTTGGGCGAGCCGCCCGCAGCCACGGAGGCATCGTAGTAATCGGCGGTTGCTTTTTCGGCGGTCAACACGCCCGCATCGTAGGCCGAAAGTCCGGCCGCCAGGTAGCGCTCGCGGCGATCCATCGGCAGCTCCGGCAGCTGCGCCTTGGCGCTTGCGATCCAGGCATCGTCGACCACCAACGGCGGTAGGTCGGGCTCGGGAAAATAGCGATAATCGTGGGCCGACTCCTTGGAGCGCATCGAGTGCGACGTGCCTTTGTCAGCGTTCCACAGCCGCGACTCCTGCACCACGCGCTCGCCGCGTTCGACCAGCGCCGACTGCCGCGCCACCTCGAAGTCGATCGCCGTCTCGACGTTCTTGAACGAGTTCATGTTCTTCAATTCGGCGCGCGTACCGAGCTTGCTCTCACCGACCGGTCTGACCGAAACATTGGCGTCGCAGCGCAGCGATCCCTCGTCCATGTTGCCGTCGGAGATCCCTAGGTAGCGCACGAGCTGACGGATGGCGCGCAAGTAGGCCGCAGCCTCGGCGGCCGAGCGAATGT
>JBBQIO010000417.1:0-4333 GCA_038325015.1 Polyangia bacterium | reverse complement strand
CGGCACGGAGCAGGAAAAGCTGCTCGAAACCATCGCCCCCACAATCTCGATGGCCGTCGACAATGCCATCACCTATCAAGCGCTCGCCGACTACCGGCAGAATCTAGAAACTAAAGTTAGCAAGAGAACCGTCGAGTTAAGTCAGGTGATCGCTGATCTGCAGCGCGCACAGGAAGCGCGGGATCGCATCTTCTCCAACATCAATCACGAAATTCGCACGCCGCTCTCGCTCATCGGCCTTGCGGTCGACGCGCTGAAGAAGAGCGCGCCCGATCGGACGTCGCTCGAACGCGTCCTGAGCATCGACCGCAGCTCGCGCAAGCTGCTTCGCTTGGTCGACGAGCTCCTGCTCCTCGCCGCCGGCCTCGAGCACAAGCTGGAAATCAAGCGCGCCTCCTTCGATCTCGCCGAGCTGGTCACGCTCTTGGTCGGCAGCTGGTTCGCGGCCGCGCTGGCGCACGATTTGTCTTTGACCTATCTCGGCCCCGAGCATCTTATGATTTCGCTGGATGAGGTCGCCATCGAGCGCGTCGTCGCCAACCTCCTTTCGAACGCGATCAAATTCACGCCGCGCGGCGGTACGATTCAGATCCAGCTGGTGCAGCGGGGGGACGAAGTCGAGATCGCGGTGTGCGACACCGGCATCGGAATCGACGCCGAGTTCCGGCCGCGTATTTTCGGGCGTTTCGAACAGGGCCGCCCCGCGGTGCATGCCGGCGTGCGCGGCAGCGGCATCGGTCTGTCGTTGGTCAAAGAGCTGGTCGAGGGTCACGGCGGCGCGGTCTCGGTCGAGAGTATTCCGTCGGGCGGATCGCGCTTCTGTGTGCGGCTTCCCGCCGGGCCGCCGAGCGAGGGTGCGCACAGTGTCGCGCCCAAATTGATGCCCATCGACTTCGGCTTCGAGCAGCCGCGCGCCGCGGCCGGAAGCCGCGAGCAGAAGAGCAACAGCAGCCAACCGACCATCCTCATCGCAGAAGACGATCCGCTACTGGCCGAGGCGCTGTCGAGCCTGCTTGAGCACGACTACCGGGTCTTGGTCGCGAGCGACGGCCTGAGCGCGCTTCAGCTCGCGCAAAAACACGTGCCAGATCTGCTGCTCACCGACGTTGGCTTGCCGGGTATGGATGGGCTGGAGCTGACGCGGCACTTTCGCGCGCTGCCCAACAATCGCCTGGCGCCGGTGGTGCTGTTAACAGCCTTCGCCAGCGCCACCGATCGCATGTCCGGATTCGATTCCGGCGCGGTCGACTACATCACCAAGCCGTTCGATCCTACCGAGCTGCGCGCGCGCGTCCGTTCGCAGCTCGCGCTTCGCACACTGGCGCTGCGTCTGCACGAAAGCGAGAAGCTCGCGGCGATGGGAACGCTGGCCGCAGGGCTCGCCCACGAGCTGCGCAATCCGGTCAACGCCATCGTCAACGCCGTCGAGCCGATTCGTCGACTATTGCCGGCCGAGCTACGCGCCCCAGATTCCCCCGTGGCCCAGCTTCTGGACGTCATGCACGACTGTTCGCAACAAGTTGCCGACCTGTCGCGCCAGCTGCTCGGCTTCAATCGTCCCGGCCATATCGAGCGACATCAGTTGCGCTTTCGCGATGTCGTGACGCGGGCGGTCTCCTTGACCGGCCCCATCCTCAGCGGAATCGAGTTGCACGATGACGCGCTCTACGAGGGGTCGGTCTACTGCGCCGCGCCGTTGATGACGCAGGTGCTGGCCAATTTATTGGAGAACGCCGCGCAAGCAGCCGGTCCGGCGGGCTGGGTCCGAATGGCGACGCGCGCCGAGAACGAGCGACTGGTGCTCGAGGTTTCCGACAGCGGACCGGGTGTGCCGGCGGCGCTGCGCGAACGAATTTTCGAGCCCTTCTTCACGACCAAAGCGCCGGGCCGCGGCACCGGGCTCGGGCTGAGCTTGGCGCGCGACATCGTCATTCGCCATCAGGGCGTGCTCGAAGTGCGCGAGTGCGCAAGGGGCTCCGTGTTCCACCTCGAAATCCCGATCACCGGAGCGATTCATGACTAAAGAGATGAGCTCTAAAGAGCGGCCAATGATCCTCTTTGTCGACGACGAATATGCCAATCGGCTGGTCTTTCAGTCGTCGTTTGCCAATCTATTTCCGATTCGGGTCGTGGCCTCGGGCGCCGAAGCACTGGAGGTGCTCAAGAACGAGCCGGTCGCCCTGTTGGTGACCGATCAGCGCATGCCCGAGATGAGCGGGCATGACCTGCTCGTGCGCTGTAAAGCGCTATATCCCGACGTGGTTCGCGTGGTGATCACGGCGCACAGCGACCTCGACGCGATTCTCGCGGCGGTCAATGAGGGACTCGTCGCGCGTTACATGGTCAAGCCGTGGGACCGCGTCGAGCTCGAAGAGGTCCTGCGCTGGGGCATGGCGGCGTTCGACCTCGGTCGACAGGACTCGATTCTGCAGCTTCGGCTGTTGCAGACCGAACGGCTATCGACCATCGGCACGGTGACCTCGGCGGTGCTGCACGACCTGAATCAGCCGGTTGCCAATCTCTTGCTCAACCTCGAGGCGATCGTCGAGCTGAGCGCGGCGACGCCGCTTATCAATCGTCTCCTCGATGCGCCCACGAAGTCGCTGGGCGCTGCCGATAGCGAGCGACTACGCGCGTTGGCCAGCGAGCTGCCGGTGGTGGTGGCCGATGTTGTGCTCGGCGCGCACATGCTGCGCGACCTGGTTGGCTCGCTGCGGCGCTTTCTTCGTCCCGGTCCGTCGAGGCCAGGCGGCCCTTCGTCGACCGACCCCTTGCCCATTATTCACTACGCGATGCGGGTCTCGCAGGAGACGAGTATCGTGGCTCGGGCTCGCGTCATGTACGACGGCCCGGTGGCCGTTGCACGGGTGCGCATGGGAGCGACCGAGCTGTCGCAGGTGCTGATCAATCTGGTCGCCAACGCGACGCAGGCGCTGCTGGTCAACAAGACTGGTCAGGGGCGGGTGATCGTGGGCGCCGCCGAAGATGGAGGCGTGGTGCGTTTTTGGGTCGAGGACAACGGCCCCGGCATGCGGCCCGAAGTCCTGGCGCGGGTCGGAACACCTTTTTTTTCGACGCGCGAAGAGGGCACCGGACTGGGTATCTCGCAATGTCGCCGACTGGTCGTCGCGGCGGGCGGCATGTTCGAGATCAAGAGCCAAGAGGATCACGGAACGATCGTGCTGTTTACAATTCCCAAGGCGTAGAGCGCACGGTTGCCAAGTCGGTCAGATCGATCCGAAGCTCACACGGCACGGGGGCGTGTGGGCGATGGGTTGAAGAAGCGCTGCTCAATGTGCGCGTGGAACAGGAACGCTGCGCCCAGGGCCATAATCGTGGCCATCGCCGACACGATGTGCCCCTCGACGTAGGGCGTCGCCCACGTGATGAGATAGCGCGCGCGACCGCCGAACGGCACGTGTACCAGGTAGAGCGAAAAGGACATCGTCCCGAGCGCCATGAGCGGGCGCATCCAACGCTGCCGCGCCAGCTGCGCGTCGAACGGGCGCAGCGCCGCCAGGAGCACGGAGAAGGCCAGCGCCAGGGCGATGCCGTCATCGTGGCGCATTCGCAATGAATAGCAGGAAAGCGTAAAAACAGATATAGAGAATAGTATCGACTTAAAACGGGCTAAGCCGCGACCTTCATAAAAGGCATAAACCGCAATGCCAGCCGCGAACTCCGGCCAGCGGTCGAGAAACACTCCACTCCAGCGCGAATGAAAATGCGGCAACCGATAGGCCACCGCGGCCAGCGTCAGCGCGAGCACGCCGAGCTTGCGCGTACGCGCCGGCAGGAGCAGACATAGCGCCACCGCCAGATAGAATTGCTCCTCCCAGCACAGCGTCCAGTAGACGTCGTTGACCACCTGGCCGGCGCCGACGAGAGTCTGGGTCAGCGTGACGACCGCCAGCCATTTCCACGGCGGCAGCGCCAGCTCTTGCCAGGCGACGTGGTTGACGTCGATCGCGCCGACCACCAGCGAGAGCAGCACGGCCAACACGATGCTCGCCCAGTAGGGCGGGAAGATGCGCCGCCAGCGGCGCTGTACGAAGCGGCCAATGGTGCGGTTCGAGGGCGATTGCAGGGCCGCGTAAATGCAGTAGCCGCTGATCGGAAAAAACAGATGTACACCGAGCCAACCTGGCGCGATGAAGCGGCCGACGAGTCCGTTGTGCGGCCACAAATGATAGAAGGTTACCCACACCGCGGCGACGGCGCGCCATGCATCCAGCGTCTGATAGCGCGGCGAGGTCGCGGGCGCTGCAACGATGGCGGACGCACCCGTCTGGCTGTCGTCCACCGGCGGCGCCACCGCGTGCAGCGCGGCCGC
>JBBQIO010000416.1:0-4333 GCA_038325015.1 Polyangia bacterium | reverse complement strand
ACCGGGCAACTATGTCGGCGAAAAACCGTATTGATTGTGCGTCATCTTTCCGCGCGGCTTTCGCGCGGCATCACGCCGTGCGCAGCCGCGCCACCTCGTCTTTGAGGCGGCGGTAGCTCAGCGCACGCGCCACCGACAGCTCAAGCAGCTGCGGTCGCACCGGCTTGACCAGAAAATTGAACGCGCCCAGCTGCATGGCCGCGATCACAGTGTCGACGCTGCCCTGCCCCGTGATCACGATGGCGACCAGCTCGGGGCGCTTTTCAAAAGCCCGCCGACACAGCTCCAGGCCGGCCATTTCGCTCATTTCGATGTCCGTCAGGACGACGTCGAAATCGGACTCGGCGAGGCGCTCGAGCGCGGCGACCGGCGACGTACGAATTTCGACCTCCAGCCCGGTGCGGTCGAGGACCATCTTCATGAGCTCGCACGTGTCCAGGTCGTCGTCGACGATCAAAACGCGCCCGGCTGCTTCGGTCTGACTCATGGGCGCGCAGACTAGTCCCTTGCCGGACTGAAGTCGACTGGCTGCACGCCGCAAGGCCGCAAGGATTGACGAACCACTCGCATCCGGTCAGGCTCGGCGGGCGCGGCAAGCGCGACAAGCGTGTTCCAAAGGAGCCGGATGATGGCAGCGGCAGAGCAGCTCGACGCGGCGGAAAAAAAATCCAGAGGCATCGCCCGCGACAAGGACATCGCGCGTCGGCTGCGCACGACACTGATCGTGCCGCTGGTGTTGCTCGTCGCGGTCGGCGGCGTGCTCAGCGTTCAGATCGAGCGCATGTCCAAAGACGCCTACTGGCTCGACCACACCGCGGACGTCCTCGGTAAGGTCACGGAACTGCAAAAGCAGATCATCGATCAGGAGACCGGCTTACGCGGGTTTCTCCTCACCAACGATCGGCTCTTTTTGGAGCCCTACGAAAGAGCGCGGCCGCTCGACCTCCTAACCGATCTGGCCCGGCTCGTGGCCGACAATCCCGAAGAGGTCGATCGAGTCGCCGACGTGCGCGGTCTGTACGAAAACTGGAGCGTCGAGGCCAAAAGGATAGCGACCGGCGACAATGTCGAAGACCTTCGGGCTACGGTCCGGTTGCTTCATCGCAAGCAGCAGATGGACGACATCCGGCAGGTGATCGCCGCCATCCTGAACGCAGAAAATGCGCTGCGTCGCAGCCGCTCCGAACGGGCGTCGTCCTCGCTCTTTTTGACGCGCATCCTGTTTGTCGGACTGTTGGGCGTGGCCGCGCTCGTCCTCGGCTTTTTGACCCGGCGCCAGCTGTCGTCGGTCGCCGGGACATTCAGCGAGGCGCTCGCCAGCGCAGAGGTCGCGCGAATTGAGGTCGCAGAAGAGGCCTGGATCCGCGCCGGACAGGTGGCGCTCGCCGAGACCATTCAAGGGGAGCTGTCGTTGAGCGACGCGGCGGCACACGCGCTCCGCTCCATCGCAACCTACGCCGGGGCCGACGTTGGTGCGCTGTTCACGGCTGACGCCCATGGGTGGCAGCGACTCGCCGGTCACGCCATCGACTCACGCGCCGCGGGCCCCGAATCGTTTGCCCGCGGCGAGGGGTTGGTCGGGCGCGCCGCGCTGTCCAAGACGCCGCTGCATGTTCGCGATGTGCCGGCCGACTTTCTCCTCTTGGTGCGCTCCGGCACCGGCCAGCGCAGGCCGGGCGAGATCGTCCTGGTCCCCGCCTATGTCGACAATCAGCCATACGCCGTAATCGAGCTGGCGTTCCTGGCGCCGGTGCCGAGTCGTTCGTTGGCCCTCCTCGAACGCGTCGGCGAGAACATTGCCCTGGCCATCCGCTCGGCAGAGCACAAGCTGCGCCTGCGCGAGCTGCTCGAAGAGTCGCAGCGCCAGAGCGAAGAGCTGCAGACGCAGCAGGAGGAGCTGCGCGTCGCCAACGAGGAGCTGGAGGAACAGAGCAAGGCGCTGCGCGACGCCGGCGGGGTAATGGAGCAGCGCCAAGAGGAGCTCGAAACCATCAACGCGCAACTCGAAGAGCAGACCCAGTCGCTGCGCATCGCGCAGCAGACGGTGACCGACAAGGCCATCGAAGTCGAGCGGGCCAGCCGCTACAAGTCCGAATTCTTGGCCAACATGTCGCACGAGCTGCGCACGCCGCTCAATAGCTCGCTCATTTTGGCCAAGCTTTTAGCCGACAACAGCGACGGCAACTTGACGGCCGAGCAGGTGCGCTTCGCGGAGAACATCTACTCTGCCGGGACCGACCTTTTGACCCTCATCAACGACGTGCTCGATCTCTCCAAGATCGAATCGGGCAAGGTCGAGCTGTCCGTTGAGCCGGTGCCCTTGGCCGGGATCGAGGCGGGCCTGCGGCGCGTGTTCGAGCCGCTGGCCGCGCAAAAGGGAGTCACGTTCGCGATCCGCCGCGACGGTGGGCCGATCGTGCTCGAGACCGACCGGCAACGCCTCGATCAGGTGCTGCGCAATCTATTGTCGAACGCATTCAAGTTCACCGAAAAAGGCAGCGTCACGCTGACTATCGGCAACATCGAGTCCGACGTGTGCTTCGTCGTCGAAGACACCGGCATCGGCATTCCCGAGGAGCAACAGTCGGTCATCTTCGAGGCGTTTCGCCAGGCCGACGGAACGACCAATCGCAAATATGGCGGCACCGGGCTCGGCCTGTCGATCTCGCGCGATCTGGCGCGCGTGCTCGGCGGCGATCTGAACGTCACCAGCACCGTAGGCAAAGGATCGCGCTTCACGTTGCGCATCCCGAGCACGCACCAAGGATCACTCGCGCCGGTCGCGCCGCAGAGCAGCACGCCTGTGCCGATCGCCGTCAAGAGCGTCCCCCCGCCCAAGGCCGCTCCGCACATTGCGGACGACCGCGAGCAGCTCGACGCGCGCCGGCGATTGGTGTTGGTGATCGAAGACGATCTTTCGTTCGCTCGCATCGTCGTCGACTTGGCCCACGAGCTCGAGTTTCAATGCGTCGTAGCGCACACCGCCACCGATGGCGTCGCGCTCGCCATGCAGCACCTGCCGAGCGCAGTGGTGCTGGACATGAATCTGCCCGACCACTCCGGTATGTCGGTGCTCGACCAGCTCAAACACTCCGCCACCACACGCCACATCCCGGTGCATGTGGTCTCCGCGCACGACTACTCGGGCACGGCACGTTCGATGGGCGCAATCGGCTATCTGGCCAAACCGGCGACGCGCAATCAGCTGGCTGAGATGTTTCGCAAGCTCGAAGCGCAGAGCGCCCGCCGCGTGCGGCGGCTGCTCATCCTGGACGCCGATGAGAGCGAGCGACAGGCGCTGTCCGCGCTGCTCGGCGGGCCGCAGGTCGAGGTTGTCGCCGTCGGCACCGTCAAGGCCGCCCAAGAGGCGCTCCACAGCAGCACGTTCGACGGCATCGTCACCGATCTTTCGCTGCCGGACGCGTCGGGGTTCGATCTCCTCGAGGGACTGAGCGACGATGACACCTTTTCGTTCCCGGTGATCATCGTCTACACCGGACGGCTCCTGACCGCCGACGAAGAGCAGCGGCTGCGCAAGCACTCGCGATCGATCATCGTCAAAGGCGAGCGCTCTCGACCGCGGCTCCTCGACGAGGTCACGCTGTTTCTCCATCAGGTCGAGGCCACACTGCCGCCCGAACGGCAGCGCCTCCTCAAGCAAGCCCGCGATCGCGAATCGGCCTTCGCGGGCAAGCAGGTCCTTTTGGCCGAAGACGATGTGCGCAACATCTTCGCGCTGTCCAGCGTCCTCGAGCCCAAGGGGATGAAGCTCACCGTCGCCCGCAACGGCCGCGAGGCGGTCGAGGCGCTGGACCGCAACCCGAACATCGATCTTGTCCTGATGGACATCATGATGCCGGAGGTAGACGGGTTGGAGGCGATTCGCCAGATTCGCAAGCAGCCGCGCTTCGTCAAGCTGCCGATCATTGCGCTCACCGCCAAGGTCATGAAGGACGATCAGGAGAATTGCCTGCGGGCGGGCGCGAGCGACTACGTGCCCAAGCCGCTCGACGTCGCAATGCTGCTGTCCCTCATGAGGGTCTGGATGCCCAAATGAGCGACTACCCCGACTTCGGCACCCTCGGCGACGAACAGATCCGCCTGCTGCTGGAGACGATCTATCGCGACTTTCACTATGATTTCCGCGCGTACTCGATGGCGTCGCTGCGGCGGCGCGTCGCGATGGCAGTCACCCGAATGGGCGCCGGCACGGTGCAGGGGCTGACCGATCGGCTGGCGCGCGAACCGGGGCAGTTCGTTGCGCTCTTGCAATATCTCACTGTGCAGGTGAGCGACCTGTTTCGCGACCCTTCGTATTTCCTCTCGTTCCGAG
>JBBQIO010000415.1:0-4349 GCA_038325015.1 Polyangia bacterium | reverse complement strand
GCCGTACGCCGAATAGAGCGGCACGATCGTCAGAATCCGATCGTCGGCGCTGACCTCGAGGGCCTTCTGCACGAGCTCGGCGGCCGCCTCCAAGTGTGCATCCTGGCGCAACACGCCCTTGGGCTTGCCCGACGAATCGTTGGTGAACAGCACCACCGACGCTTCCGGCGCGGGCACGGTCGGCGCCCGATACACGGTGCAGCCCAAGAGCGTTCGCTGCAGCTGCCGTCGGCTCTCGATCGGGCTGCCCTTGGGCGTGCTCGCCGCCGACGCATCGATCCCGCCGCGCGGACGAGTGATGAGCGCCCGAAGCGGCGCGTGATCGAGAATGGTTTGCAGGTCCTGCGGACCGGTCGTCGGGTCGAGTGGCACGACCGTCGCGCCGATCTTGGACAGCGCCAGCGCCAAAATGGCGAAGTCGGGCACGTTGCCGAGCATGATGCCCACCCAGTGGCCGCGCCGAATGCCGAGCCCGGTCAATTCGTGCGCACGACGATCGACCCGATCGGCTAGGCCGCGCCAGGACAGGTAGGTGTCGCGATAGACCAGCGCCTTGGCGCTACCCCGCGACTCCTGTGAGTCGCTGAGCCATTTGTAGAGCAAGCCCGACCTCGGCCAGGTTGGCGGCGTGCCACAGCTTAAGGTATGAACAGCACAATGCGCAAGCTGCCTTTGGCGTCGTGGACGATGGTTGCCGTCTCTTTGGTGGCAGCCGGAGCCGGGTGCGCAAGTCATGTCGAGGCGCCAGCTGGGCGACCGACGGGCAAGAGCGGCACCGCAGAGGGGGAGACACGCGCGCGGCGCTCCCCGGCGCCCGGCGTCGAGGTGATCTCTTCGACGCTCAGCCTCGACGATCAGCTAGAGGCCCGCGCCGAGCAGCGGCTCGACGACGAGCTGGAAGTCGCGCCCACGCTGGCCACGTGGCTCGGCGTGCACACGCACGACGACCAGCTCGACGACGTCCGCGCCGAGACTGACGCGCAGCAGGCCGCGCGCATTGCGACTCTGCACGAGTGGCTGGTGAGCCTGGGCGACGAACCGCTTTCGGCCGAGCGACAGGTCGACCGTTTGACGCTCGAGCGACGGCTGGCGCTGGCCATGTTCGAGCGCAGTGAGCTGCGTCCGTTCGAAAGGAATCCGGTCGTCTATCTACAGATCGTTCAAGGTGGTCTGTACGGGCTGGTCGACGAAGATGCCACCTTGCCACCGGAGCGCACGCGCCTTTTGCTGGCGCGCTTGCGGCGGGTGCGCCCTTTTTTGGCTGACGCGCGACGGAATCTGCGCAACACGGCGCCCGACCTGAGCGTGCGTCGCGCCATCGAGCTCGGCCATCAGGCGCGCGAGTTCTTCGCCGAGTCGCTGCCCCGTGCAGTCGCGCTCCCCGACGGCAAGCCGCTCGACGATTTTCGCGCGGCGGTGGCCGACGCGACCCACGCCATCGATGAGTTTCTCGACTGGCTGCAGCGCGATCTGCAGCCGCGTGCGCGCGGCGATTTTGCAATCGGAAAAGAGCGGCTCATGGAGCGCCTCCGGCTGCAGGAGTCGATCGAGCTGTCGCCTGAGCAGCTGGTGGCCCTGGGTGAGCGCGAGCTCCGCGATGCGCGCCGCCGGCTCGACGAGGCCGCTCGCAGCCTGCTGCAGCTTCACACCGGCGTCGACCTGACGCGCCTCATCGAAGACGATCATCCCCGCGCCGAGGAGCTTTTGCCGACCGCACAAACGCTCATCGACGGGCTGTGCGAGTACTGCCGCGTGCGCAGCCTCTTGCCGCCGTTGCAGACGCGGCCGCGGGTGCAGGAGATGCCGCCCGTTTTGTGGGGCTTCGTGCAGCTCAGCATCGCGGGGCCCCTCGAAGCGCGTCCCAGAGATCCGCAGCTGTTCGTCGACCCGGTCGACAAAGCCTGGCCCGAGCGGCGCAAGCTCGAGCATCTTCGGACGGTCAATCGATCGATGATCGAGGTCGCGCTGCTCGAAGAGATCACCGGCCAGGCGCTGCTCGTCGAGCGCAACCGCCACGCCCCAACGCTGACGCAAAAGCTGGCCATGGCGCCGATGATGATCCTCGGATGGCCGCACTACATCGAGCGTGTGATCGTCGACGCCGGCTGGGGCGGCGCCGACCCGAGGCTGCGCGTCGCCGTCGAGCGCTCGACGCTGTTACGCGCGGCACGTCTGGTCGCGGTCGTGCGGCTGCACGCGCTCGGCGCCAAGATCGACGACGCGACCAAGATCTTCACCGACGAGGCCTATCTCGACGACTATCAAGCGCGGCGTGAAGCGGAGCGGGCCGCGCTCGATCCGCTGGTGCTGGGTGACGCCATCGGCCGGCTCGAGCTGGAAAAGCTGCGCGCCGATCTTCAGGATGCGCATCCTCAATGGACACTGGCCGACGTGCACGACGCCATGCTGTCGCACGGAACGGTGCCTATCGCAGTGTTGCGCAAGACGCTCCTGCCCGATGGTCCGCACTCGTCGCTTTGAGCTACATTTCAGACATGCCACTCATCTCGTCGCTGTGCCTGGCGCTCGCGCTGTTCGTTCCGCTCTCGGCGCACGGCAAGCCGGCGCTCGGCAAATACAGCATCGACACCATCACGCTCCGACTATTCGATCGCACAACCAACAAGATCGTCGCGTTCGACAAGGCGCCCAATCCGTATGGGATCGATCTCGACGTGCTGGTCAGCGTCAAGGTCCGAGGGCCCAAGAGCCTTGGTGGCACGGCGCCGGCGCCCTTCGATCTTGCGCTGATCGTCGATCATCCGAAGACCGAGTCCGACGAAGCAGGCAACGAAGCGAGCCCGGCGCATAAAGAGACGCTCGGTCCGCTGACCGGTCTGACGCTGCCCGAGCAGGGCGTTGGGTATTACCTGTTCACTGTGCCCTACGGGTGCGACGGACCGGCGTTCAGCGCGCACCTCAGCGCCGGGGCGGCCAGCGCCGACAAAACGATTCATCCGGTCTACGGCTGCGCCGAGTGACCCGACGCGCGGGCCAAAGATCTACCGCGTCGCGATTTCGTTGATCACGGCGCCTGCGAAATACTGGCTGAGCAGCTGCGCAGCTAAGGGGTGCGCCTTGCCGTGGCCTTCGTCGTCGTGTCCCAGGAGGACTACCACTGCAACCTCGGGACGGTCGGCGGGCGCGAAGCCGACGAACCAGGAATAGGCGCGAAAGGGCTGCGCGCGATTGAGCGTCCCGGTTTTTCCGGCGACGGAAACGCCGCGCAGCAGTTGCTGGCCGCGCGCATCGTGAAAGCCACGGCGCGCCGTGCCAAACTGGGTCGTGCCAACCATCATGCGTGCCAGCTCGGCGGCGACGCGCGGGCCCATCAATTGCTCGGGGTCGACGGCCGCGGCGCGCTCCGCCGTTCCGTCGACGTCGACGACGCGGTCGATCATCCGCAACTCGCGGCGCGCGCCGCCAGCGGCGATCGACGCCACGAGCTGGGCCGCGTGCAGCGGCGATAGCGTCGTCGGGCCGAAGCCGGCGGCGACGCGCGCGAACCCAAGCGGCTCCGTTGGAACCCGGATCAGCGAAGGCGCGAGGTCGTCGCCGTCGAACGACAGCGGCGTACCGAAGCCGAGCCGATGCGCCATGCGCAAGAGCGCCGCCGGCGCCAGATGGTCGATGGCGAGGCGCGCGATGATCGCGTTCTGACTCTTGGCCAATGCATACGCCAAGGAGTTGCACGCGCGGTCGAGTCGCGGATGCGCGCTCAGGTTCGAGGCCTCGACGCTGTGAATTCCGGCGTGATAGCAGACCCGCGCCTCGGCGCCGACTCCGGCCTCGAGCAGTGCCGAGGTCGTGACCAGCTTGAAGATCGAAGCCGCAGGAGCCGCCGGGGCGCTCGCCACATCGAGCGGTGACGCGCCAAGATCGTCATCGCTGTGGCCGGCCATCGCCAGCACGCGTCCATCGGCGACGGAGACCAGCACGGCCGCGCCGTAGCTGGCGTGCGCGTCGTCGAGCAGCGCCTCGGCGGCGTGCTGCAGACGAGGTTCGAGGGTGAGCTCGATTCGTCGGCCGTCGTCGAGCGGCTGCGCATAACCGCTCGGCCCTTCGACGAGATGGGACCACGCCAACTTCGCTCGCGCCCTTTGGCGCGTGACCGGCGACGACGAGGCCGCGTGTGCATTCCCACTACCACTGGGCCGGACCAGCCATGCCGACGCTCCACCCAAGACGGCCGCGGCACAAAGCAGCGCCACCCAATGGATCCGATGCCGGTGCGGGGACATGGACTCCTCCTAGGCGCGCTGAGCGGGCGTTACGGAAAAAAACAGCGCGCGTGACTATTAAGTATTACATGTAGGTATATGTAGCAAATAATCCCCCTTTATCTGGCG
>JBBQIO010000414.1:0-4351 GCA_038325015.1 Polyangia bacterium | reverse complement strand
GCGCGGCGTTCAGGCCGGCGCGCAGGCCACTGTCTTCTAGGCGGGCGATGATCTGACCCTTTTCAACGCGGTCGCCCTCCTCGATCAACACTTGGGTCAGCGTGCCGGTGATCTGCGTCGAAACCGTCGCGGCTCGGCGCGCGGTGATGTAGCCCGTCGCCTGCAGCACCGCGCCGACCGGACCGCCGGAGCCAGGGGCCATGACGACGGCCGTCTGGACCGCGATCGGCTGCGCACCAAGAAAAAACCACCAGGCGGCGCCCGCCATGAGAACGGCCAGCGCACCGGCGGCTGCCAGCCACAGCCAGCGCCGCCCGCGCCCACTCCAGTCACTCTCACGGTCGTCGCCACCAATGCGCAGCTCGTCCAGCAGCTCGGAATTGATCTCACCCACGGCAGGAGGATAGCGGCTCATCTCGAGTCGAAGCGGCCGAGGACCGGATTCTCCGGCAGGGATTTGACCGGCGCGCTGGAGAGCTTTCAGTTTCGATTGTTCCCGATCTTCATGGTCTGAATTTCGCCGCAGCTTGATCCTTAATCGGTTCCCCTCTTCAGGGCGTCCGACAGGGCGCGCATTTTTGACGAGAAGAGAATCACTTCGCCAGTGCGATTCGACTCCCACCCGACTTGGTTCACGACGCGCTGAGAAGCTTCGCGGGAACGATCGGTAGTGTGCGCACCCGGATGCCGACAGCATCAAACACGGCGTTTGCAACCGCCGCGTCGACTCCGGTCGCAGCGAGCTCGCCAATGCCGCGAGTACCGAGCGGACAGGCGTGCTCGTCGATGCACGTATGTCGTTCCGCCGATGGTACGCAGCCTCGGCACGTCTACAAGGTCGAGGTCACTCGCTGACGGAGGGCGCCAAACAGTCCGGGGACGCAACGTCTCGGCACGGCCAGAATATCGGCATGAAGAACCCAGGCCTCTCTCCAATGCCAAGCTGGCGACGACCGGGACGCCTCTTGGTCCCGCTCTCTGTAGCCCTCCTAGCAACGACGGCCGCCATCGCCGAAGAGTCAAGGGCGCTGGCGGCCGCCGCGGTCCCAACCGAGCTGCTGCCTTTTGTGCTGCCCGGCACGAAGCCGATCGCCATCGAGCGCGGTGACTTGAACGGCGATGGCCGTACCGACATCGTGCTCGTGCTCGAGCGCCAGAAGGCACGACCGACCGACGACGACATCGAAGATGGCCAGCGTCCGATTCTGATCCTCGCTCGCCAAGGCGACGGCACCCTCAAGCTCGCCGCACGCAACGATGCGGCCGCCTACTGCTCGACGTGTGGCGGCGTGATGGGCGATCCGTTCATCGGCGTCCAGGTCCGCACCAGGACCTTCACGGTCTCGAACTACGGCGGCAGCGCCTGGCGCTGGTCGGCCGACTACCGCTTCGACTACTCGCGCCGCGACGATGCGTGGCAGCTGGCGCGCGTAACCGAGAGCAGCTTTCACGCGAGCACGCCCAACAAAGCGAAAACGACCGTGCGCCGGCCGCCAAAAGACTTCGGCAAGATCGACTTCGTCGAATTCGATCCGCAGAAGTTCCCGCCGAGGCAAGCGGTAGTGACGTCTCCCCCGAATCTGAGGTCATTCTAAAGCTGGAGGTAAGGTGGCTTCTCGGCTGTCCCGCGTGGGATGGCAGGAGAAGCGATGAAGAAGTCGAGGTTCAGCGATGAGCAGATGCGTACGCGCTGCGGCTGGGCGAATCGGGAACACTGGTCGTAGATGTCTGCCGGCAGATCGGCGTGTCTGAAGCGAAGTACTACGCTTGTGGAGGCGACGGTGGGGCAATGGGTCAAATGTTCAGGGAACTGTCGTGGGCATCGCCACTTCCGCTTGAGTCAACGCTAGCCGGACATCAAGGCGACCTCAGGCCGTCTTCTCGTCCCGCACCCCCAACTCCGCGACCATCGCCTTCCTCATCGCGAACTTCTGCGCCTTCCCCGTCGCCGTGAGCGGGAACTGCTCGACGACGCGCACGTAGCGCGGCACCTTGTAGTGGGCGATCTGGCTCTTGCAGAAGTCGCGCACCGCGTCCTCCGTGAGCACGTGGCCGCGCCGCGCGACGACCCAAGCGCAGACCTCCTCGCCGTACTTCGGGTCGGGAACGCCAAACACCTGCGCGTCCCGGATGCCGGGGTGGCGCAGCAGGTACTCCTCGATCTCGCGCGGGTAGACGTTCTCGCCACCGCGGATCAGCATGTCCTTGACGCGGCCGACGATTTTGGCGTAGCCCTCGGCATCGAGGGTCGCCAGGTCGCCGCTGTGCATCCAGCCGGCGGCGTCGATCGACTCCGAGGTGCGCGCCTCGTCCTTCCAGTAGCCGCGCATCACGGCATAGCCGCGCGTGCACAGCTCGCCGGCGGTGCCGACCGGGACGATGCGACCTTCCCCGTCGACGATCTTCACCTCAAGGTGCGGCTGGATGCGGCCGACCGTCGAGACGCGGCGCTCGATCGGGTCGTCGAGGCTCGACTGGAACGAGATCGGCGCGGTCTCGGTCATGCCGTTGGCGATGGTCACCTGCCTCATGTGCAGGCGCGCGACCACCTTCCACATGGTCTCGATCGGACACGGCGCACCGGCCATGATGCCGGTGCGCAGCGACGACAGGTCGTGGCGCGACAGGTCGGGATGTTCGAGCATGGCGCCGAACATCGTCGGCACACCGTGCAGCGCCGTGCAGCGATTCCTCGCGATCGAGCCCAGCGTCTCGCCGGCGTCGAAGCTCTCGCCGGGGAAGACCATCGTCGCGCCCGAGGTGGCCGCACAGAGCACGCCGAGGACCATTCCGAAGCAGTGGTAGAGCGGCACCGGAATGCACAGATTGTCGCCGGGCCCGAGCGCCATCGCCTTGGCGCAAAAGCGCGCGTTGTTGACGATGTTGAAGTGCGACAGCGTCGCCCCTTTTGGCGACCCGGTCGTTCCGCTCGTGAACTGGATGTTGACCGCGTCGTCGGGGTCGAGCGCGGCGCTCAGGGCATCGAGCCGCGCGCGCTGCGCCGGGCCCGCGAGCGCGAGCAGCTGCCGGTACGACAAGGCCTTGGCCGGGACCGCCCCGTCGCCGAGCAGGACGACGTGCTTCAGCTCGGGCAGTCGAATGCTGTCGAGCACCTCGCTCGTGCCCTTCAGATGGATCTCGGGCGCGATCTCGCCGAGCATGCCGAGCCAGTCGATGCCCTTGAAGCCGCGCGCCATGACGAGCGCCCGGCAGCCGACCTTGGCGAGCGCGTACTCGAGCTCCGTCCTGCGGTACGCCGGGTTGATGTTGACGAGGACCAGGCCGATCCGCGCCGTCGCGAACTGCGTGACGATCCACTCGTGCCGGTTCGGAGCCCAGATGCCGACGCGATTGCCGCGGCGCAGGCCGAGGGCGAGCAGACCCGCCGCCATCTCGTCAGCGCGCTGGCGGAGGTCGTACCACGACAGGCGCAAGTTCTCGGCGTCGAAGATCGCGGCGTCGCGCGCGCCGTGGCGCGAGACGGTCTTGTCGAGCTGCTGCGAGAGCGTGATGAAGCGGAGCGGCTCGTCAGTGGAGCCCGTCACGTACGAGAGCGTTCCCTGCGGCTTCAGCCGCCCGTCGCGGCCGCCGGCGAGCCAGTCGGAGCGGAACGGGTTCGCCGACACGGTCAGGTCCTAGTCGCGACCGGTGTGCCGCGTTAGAAGTTGCGCCAGTCGCCGAGCTGCTCGAAGGCGTGCGCGGCGCGATAGATCGTCGACTCGGCGTAGTGCGCGGCGACCAGCTGCATGCCGACCGGCAGCCCCGCCGACATTCCGCACGGCACGTTCATCGCCGGGTGGCCGCTGACGTCGAACGGCGCGGTGTTGGCAAGCATCTCGAAGGCGCGCTGGCAGTAGAGAGCGAGCGGCGCGTCCTGCGCCGGGATCGGCGTCGCCTTCATGGGGGTCGTCGGCATCAGCAACAGGTCGTGGCGCGTGAGCGCCTGGTCGTAGGTCTTCCTGAGCAGGCGCGACAGGTTCTGCGCCTTGGCGTAGTAGTGGCCGCGGTATTGGCGGATGAAGTATTCGCCCGCCAGCATCGAGACCTTGAGCGTGCGCGAGAGCTGGTTGGCGCGCGCTCGCCAGTTGGCGTGGGCGTCGAGCAGGCTCGTCGTGTACAGGCCCTCCCAGTTGAAGCCCATGCCGTTGCCGTGCATCATCTGCGCCTGCAATCCTTCGAGCGCGATCGGCGTCCAGATCGCGATGCCGTCGAGGTGCATCGGGATCGAGATCTCCTCGACGATGGCGCCGAGCCCGCGCAGCCGCTCGGCCGCCTGGCGCACTTTCTGGATCACGTCGGGCTCGCACGCCTCGTGCTGGAAACTCTCGCTGACGACGCCGATGCGCAACCC
>JBBQIO010000413.1:0-4360 GCA_038325015.1 Polyangia bacterium | reverse complement strand
GTGTGCGCCATCCCCAGCGGCACTCCCAGGCACGTGCAGACCTCGGCCGCCAGCCCGGGGTGAGAAGACCCGGTAAAGACCTTCAGACTCGCCATCTTATCGTGCTAACATGGGGGCATGCCGGACGTCTACGCCATGGTGCGCGACCTCCGCCAGCGCCGCTGGTCGCGTAACCGTCACTTCGCCGAGCACGCCACCTCGGCCGGGCAGCGCGCTCGCCACCTGCACCGCTTCGTCACCTCGCTTGAGCGTGACATTCGCCGCGCCGGCGACGTTCGACTCCACCGCAGCACCGACGGTTACCGTCTGGAGCTGAGCGTCGCCGAGCTGCGCATCCGCCGCACCGTTCACTTGAGCGTCGAGCTAGTGGCGCTGCTGCGTGAAGATCCTGGGCTGGCCGCCCGGCTTCATTCCGTTCCGTAGGCGCGTTGCTACGAAGGAACGGCTTCGTGCTGGTAGAAAATCGTGATCGTCAAGCAGTGGAATTCGCGGTCGGAGCTTTGGGTGACGATCTTGTCCGTCACGCGCGCTTTGGGATTGTTCGCCATCCAGCGCGTGACGTTTTCGCCAAGCTCTTCTCGCTCGCGCGCTTTCGTTGCCGAGAATACTTTAACTCCCGTAAACCCCGTAAACCCCGTAAACCCCATGCGCTTCCTCCCAATTGACGCCTCAACCGTATCTCTAACCCAGGCCGCAGTCGAGGGAATTTTACACGAGTGACATAATTGTCCGATTTTCTTGGGCGTTCTGTCGTTGCAGAATTCGTATGGTGCCTAACGGGTCCGAACGACCGAGTACTTTCGTGCGCAGGTTGCCGCGACCTATTTGAGCGCGTCGAGTGCCTTGACTCGACGCTTCCTGCGTGTAAGATGAGCGGCCTCGCGGGCCAGTCAACGCGTGGCGGGCTCAGGCGAACAGACGGATGGAGCAACAATGAAAGCGCTCGTACTGACGGTTGGGCTGGCTGGCTTGGTGGGCCTGGGCTTTTTTGCCTGCAACCCCAATTCGATCGGACGGCCCTGCGTCAACCCCTCGGGGTCGCTGCCCCTCGGTACCCAGATCAGCTCGCCCGCGCTAGAGTGCCCGTCGCGACTGTGCCTGATCGAGCCGGCGTCGATCTCGACCGGTAACATCGGCAGCTCGGTTGACGGCGGCAGCACCAACACGTGCACCGCGTTCTGCTCGTCGAACGACGACTGCGCCCCCGAGACGACGTCGCAGTGTAAAGCCGGCTTCGCCTGCGCCGTCGCGACCACGGTCGGCGATTTTTGCTGCCGCAAGATCTGCATCTGCAAGGCCGATCTTCAGACCGGCTTCAACGTCGCCGACGGCGGCGTGCAGACGCCCTACGCCTGCGATCCCAAGGTCAACAGCCTGGTCACTTGCAAAAACGTCAAGGGCGCGACGCCGTAGCGTTCGGTCGATCGCTCGTCGTCAGTCCGCCGCAAACGCATCGCGAAGATGATTCAGCTGGTCGCCTTCGATGGCGATCACGTCGAAGCGGCACGCCGGCTCATCGCCCAGCTGCGCCAGATAATGTCTCGCTGCCAGAATGATGCGGCGGCGCTTGGTCATGCCAATGGTCTCTTCAGGCGCACCGTGGCGACCGCTGCGCGCACGGACTTCGACGAAGATCAGCACCTCACGATGGCGACAGACCAGGTCGATTTCGCCGCCACGACAAGCATAATTGCGGGCCACGACGGTATAGCCCTGAGCGCCGAGGTAGCGCGCGGCGCGCGACTCAGCCTCGCGGCCGAGCTGGCGCGTTGTCGGACGATCCGTCATGCAGGCGAAAGGGGAAGAAGAAGCGGAGGCGAGCTACTGATTTTGATTCGGGTCGACGGCGGACGGAGCGATGAGCGCGGCGGGGATTCCGCTGCGGCGCTCCTTGATGCGCGCGGCCTTGCCGGCGAGGTCGCGAAGATAGAACAGCCGGGCGCGACGGACGCGACCGCGGGCGATCACTTCGACCTTGTCGATGCGCGGCGTGTGCAGTGGGAAAACCCGCTCCACTCCGACGCCGTAGCTGACCTTGCGGACGGTGAACGACGCGCGCGCGCCGGCGTTGGTGCGGCGAATGACGACGCCTTCGAACGCCTGCGTACGCTCCTTTTCACCCTCGCGGATGAGAACGTTGACCTTAACGGTGTCGCCGACGCGAAACTCCGGGTGCGGGGTCTTGCGGAGCTGCTTGTGCTCGAGGGCAGCCATCGTCGGAATTACGTCACTCATGAGCTTTCATCCTTCTCGTTCCGAGCGTCGGCTGGCGACGGATCGGCATGGGGGTGCTGTAAGGGCGTGAAGTCTCCACGATCGCCATAGAGCCGGTCAAGCAGAATCGCGCAGGCGGAGCGGACCGACAGGTGATTGTAGTCGGTTCCCCCGCTGATCGGCGGCAGCTGACCGTCGCAGGCGGCCAGGACCTCGTCGGTGAGTCCCCAGCCGGTGCCGAGCAAAATCAGCCATGGTGCATCGATTTCGGGGGCGCGGCCGGTCGGAGGCGCGATGGTGCGCGCTGCAGTTCCGAGGACACGCGGCGCGCCACCGCTATGCGCCGCCACATGGGCGATGGCATCGGCGATGGTCGAGACGACGGCGATCCGCTCGATGGCCATGCGGCGAAAATCGTTGGCCGGCGCGTTTTCGCCGAGCCAGTGAGCCGAGATGCGCTCGGCCAGCTGACGCTGTGCCTCGACCGGATGAACGATCAAAAAGCCGGCCAGCCCATAGGTGCGACTGGAGCGAGCGATGTCGTGTAGATCGAGGTTGGTCAGCGCCGTCGCAACGACACGGTGGTTGCGGTCGTAGACCGGGTGATGCACGAGCGCAACCCAAGTACGTGACGCGTTCACGCGCCCACGCCTTCGTCGAAGCCGGCGTCGAGCTCCTCGATGATGCGGCGGTCACCGTCGTCGAGGGCCAGCTTCTCGAAGAGCTCGGGGCGGCGGCGGCGCGTGCGCGCCAGCTGCGCTTTTCGCCGCCAGCGACGAATGCGCTCGTGGTTTCCCGACGACAGGACCTCGGGCACCGGTGCGCCGCGAAACTCCGCCGGACGTGTGTAGTGTGGGTACTCGAGGAGCCCGGCCTCGAAGCTCTCGTCGAGCGCCGACGCATCGTTGCCCAGGACGCCGGGCAGACGCCGCACCACCGCGTCGACGATGACCATCGCGGCCAGCTCGCCGCCGGTCAAGACATAGTCGCCGATCGAGAGCTCCTCGTCGACGTAGCCGCGCACGCGCTCGTCGATCCCTTCGTAGCGGCCGCACACCAGGGCGACATGCGATCGCGCCGCCAGCTCGACGACCTTGGCACGGGTCAACGTTGCGCCCGCCGGCGCGAGCAGGACTTTGTGGGCCGAGCCGCGCGCCGCTTCGACCGACTCCAGCGCTTTGACCAGCGGATCCGGACGCATCACCATCCCGGCGCCGCCGCCGTACGGCGTGTCGTCGACCGAGCGATGCTTGCCTTCGGCAAAATCGCGCGGATTGGTCAGCCACAGGGCAAACAGACCCCGTGCCTCGGCGCGACCGAGCAGGCTGGCTTCGAGCGCGCTGAACATCTCGGGGAACAGCGTGACGATGTCGAAGATCATCGCTCGTCGGCGCGCTTTTGCGGCTGCTCGAGATCGACCAATCCAGGCGGCGGATCGCACACCACGCGGCGCCCCTGCACGTCGACTTCGACGACGATGCCGTCGACAAAAGGCAGCAAGAACTCTCGGCCGGTGGAGTCGACGACGTCGAGCAGCTCGTGAGCGCCGCCGAAGTAGCTGCTGCGCACGCTGCCCAAGACGGTCCCGGCCAGGTCAACCACTTGGCAGCCGATCAAATCGGTGACGTAGACTTCGTCGTCGTCGGGTTCGGGCAGCTCCGACCGGAGCAGGCTCACGGTCTGGCCACGCAGCGCATCGGCCGCGTTGCGATCGTCGACTCCGTGCAGCTCGATCAACAGGTCGTCGCGCTCGCGGCGGGCATGGCGGATTTTCCAGGCCACGTGCTGGTCGCCCAGGAATAGCTCCTTGGCGCCGAGAACGACGGCGGAGTCGGTGCGCACGCGGAGCTCGCCCTTTACGCCGTGGGCCTTGACGACGTAGCCCACGACGACCCGCTCACTCATCGGGTTTTTACTATTCGAGGATTTCGAGAGCGACGCGCTGCTTCGATTTGACCGAGGCGGCTTGCATCAGCGTACGCAGTGCGCGCGCGGTGCGCCCCTGCTTGCCGATGATCTTGCCCAAGTCATCGGGCGCAACCGTCAGCTCGAAGACGGCCGTACCGTCTTCGTCGAACTGCTCGACCATCACTTCGTCGGGTCTGTCGACCAGCGACTGAGCGATGTACAATAGAAGATCTTTCAT